>DASPQU010000150.1:0-2659 GCA_035624805.1 Binataceae bacterium (SeqCode)
TCGGCGAAAAAGCGGCGCACCTTTCGGATGCGAGCGCGAGCGCTGCTGGAGCGGCGCTCGGATACGTCGAGGAAACGTTCGGGAAAAACCTTGCGCATCTGAATGCGCCGCGTATATATCGAGCCGCCGAATACATGACCGTCGATGAGACCACGCGCAGCCATCTGGAGTTGGTCGCATCGTCCGACGGCGCCCGCGCCGGGTCGCTGCTTTCGATCCTCGACGACACGATCACCGCAACCGGAGCGCGCACTCTCGCGAATTGGATTATCTATCCCCTGCTGGATCTCGACGCGATTCGCGCACGCCTCGACGCGGTGGAGGAGTTGTTTGATTCCGATCTCGGCGGACCTGTCGCCGAATCGCTGAAGCACATCGGTGACCTCGAACGGCTCGGCGGGCGCGTCGGCAGTCTCCGCGCCTCCCCGCGCGATTGCGTGCGACTGGGCGAGGCTCTTAAAGCGGCGGACGCGCTGAAATCCGGATTGGCCGTTTATCGCTCCGATTTGATTCGCGAAATCGCCGGTCGAATCGAACCGCTGCCGGAGGTCGTCGCGCAGGTCGCCGATGCGCTCTCCCCCGACGCACCCGTAAGCGCGCGCGAAGGCGGAATCATTCGGGCGGGATTCAGCGCAGAAGTCGACGAGCTCCGCTCGCTCGCGTCTGGAGCGCGCGAGGTAATCGCGCGGATGGAAATCTCCGAGCGCGAACGGACAGGGATTGCGTCGCTCAAGGTCCGTTACAACCAGGTCTTCGGATTCTATGTCGAAATCACCAGGGCGCATCTCGATCGCGCGCCGGCAGACTACGAGCGCAAGCAAACGCTCGTAGGCGCGGAGCGATTCACGACGCCCGCGCTCAAGGAACTCGAACGCAAGATCCTGAGCGCCGAGTCAGGCCTGAAGGAACTCGAGCTTCAGATTTTTTCGCGGCTTCAGCGCGACCTTGCAGCGCGCAGCGCATCGATACTCGCGAGCGCCCGCGCGATAGGCGAATTCGACGCGATGATGTCGCTTGCAAAGGTCGCGCGCCGGCGCGGGTACGTCAGGCCCCAAATCGACACGGGGCTGCGCCTGCTCGTGCGCGACGGACGCCATCCCGTGCTCGAAGCCGGGATGAAAGCGGGCGAGTTCGTGCCCAACGATCTCGATACCGATCCCGGCGAGCGCCAGCTCCTGCTTATCACGGGACCCAACATGGCGGGCAAATCGACCTATCTCCGCCAGGTCGCGCTCATCGTCATCATGGCGCAGATGGGAAGCTTCGTTCCGGCGACCGAGGCGCATCTGGGAATTACAGATCGCGTTCAGACGCGAATCGGGGCGCGCGACGAGCTGCGTCGCGGAGAGTCGACCTTCATGGTCGAGATGCGCGAGACGGCCCGCCTGCTCGAAGGATTGACCGAGCGCTGCCTGCTCCTGCTCGACGAGGTAGGACGCGGCACCAGCACGTTCGACGGGCTTGCGATCGCATGGGCGGTCGCGGAATACCTGCACGATTCGACGCGCGCGCGCGTGCTGTTCGCAACGCACTTCCACGAGTTGACCGATCTCGCCCGTGAGCGTCCACGCGTAAGGAATCTCAGTATGGCTGTGCGCGAGTGGGCCGGCGAAGTGCTGTTTTTACGGCGCGTGATTGAAGAGCCCGCTTCGCGCAGTTACGGAATCGAGGTTGCGAAGCTGGCGGGGCTGCCCGAGACGATTATAAAACGCGCACGTCAGATTCTCGCCAATCTCGAGCAGGGCGAACTCGACGAATCGGGCCATCCGCGCCTCGCGCGACGCGCGGGCAAACCCGCGCCGGCAGGACAACTTGCATTGTTCACGCCGTCGGAGGCTCGCGTGCTCCAGGAGCTCAGGCTGGCAGACATCGATCGCATGATGCCCATCGACGCGCTGAACTTCCTCGTGCGTCTGAAATCGCGTTTGGGAAACGAGAGTTAGAACACCAAGGCTGGTATTTCCTCTTCCGTCGCACATGAGTCCGCGCGGCGAGCAAGTTTCACACCGCGAGAAACTCTTTGATCGCGGCCAGCGCCTCGGGTTCGACAAGTGAGGGCGCGTGGCCGACCCCCGGAACTTCGACGGATTTGGCGCCGCGCAGCGTCGATTTCATGCGGGTGACCGTCTCGGCGGATAGGATGTCGCTCTCGCCGCCACGCACGATCAGAATCGGAGCTGCGATCCTCGCGAACGGCACCCATAGATCGAGTGGACGCGCCGCAGCGCCGCCCCTCACCGGACGGCGAATCTGCGGATCCATTTTCCATCCGAGCTTTCCGTTCGGAGCCGCCTTCACCGACCATCGCGCCATCTCAAGAACAGCCTCGGACGTCATCTTCGCCGCGGGCGGATAGATCTTTCGATAGTAGGCGGCGACAGCCTCAAGGTCGTCAAATTCCGAGGGCGCATCGCCAACGTAACTGGTGATACGCGCGAGCCCGGTCGCGTCGATATCCGGACCGATATCGTTGAGCACCACGCGCTCGACGCGCTCGGGATATCCCCCCGCAAACAGGATCGAGATCATTCCTCCCATCGAGGTGCCGATAAGCGTCACACGTCCGATTCCGGCCGTGTCGAGGAATCCCGCCAGATCGGCAACATAATTCTGTGGCGTGTAATCCACGCCCGGCCCCCATTCGCTGTCGCCGCGTCCG
>DASPQU010000151.1:0-7263 GCA_035624805.1 Binataceae bacterium (SeqCode)
ATAGCGTATCGATTCCGCTTTGCTTCAGGCTTTCGAGATAGTAGGCGACGGTCTTTAGCGCGATTTCGTTGTCGAGCATCCCCTCTTCGACCAGCGGCACCAGAAGCGGACACGCGCGCGTATATATCTCGGCGTGTGGCCGATAATGATGAATCGCGCGGGTGTAAGCGCCCGACGCAATCGTCGCCTCGGTTCCGATTACGCCGATTTTTCCCGATCGCGACGCTTTCGCCGCCGAGCGCGCGCCCGGATCGATCACGCCGACAACGGGAACGATCGTCTGGCGCGCAATTTGATCCAGCGCGACCGCGCTTGAAGTATTGCACGCCACGACCAGCAGCTTGATTCCTTTGGCGAGCAGAAACTCGGTGTTCTCGCGCGAATAGCGCGCGATCACTTCGGGCGATTTCGTGCCGTAAGGGAGCCGCGCGGTGTCGCCAAGATAGATGAAATTTTCCGACGCCGTCGCTTCGACGAGCGCGCTCAGGACGGTCAACCCGCCGATCCCGGAATCGAACACGCCGATCGGGCGATCGTCGCCCGAAGACTTGACGCGTCGTCCATTGCGCGCTTCGGCGGGAATTCGCGCGAGATGCGATTTCGGTTTGCGCTCGCTCATCGGATCGCCAGTCGCTGGTTCAACTCTGCCACGCTGGCAGGCGCCTCGCCGAACACGCGCTGATGCACACTTGCCGCTTCCATGCACAGATACGCAGGGACTTCGACGCCGCGCGACCGGATTCGCTCGGCGATCGTGCGATACAGGCCGATTCTGAGCGGCGCAAACGAGCGCATCCGCCCGTCGGCCGCCGGCACCTCCTCGCCGAGCAGCATCGGATCGTTGGGATGACGCCGGCGCGCTGCCGCTCTAAGCGCCGGCGTCATTCGCAGTCCGCCCATGCTGACGAAAGCGATGCGTTCGGGCGGGATTGCGTCGAACATGTCCTCAATCATCTCCTGATAGTCGCGGTCCGCGCCTTCGTACGCGATGATCGGGTCAAAATGAAACGCGACGCGATAACCCGCCTCGAGTACTCGGCGCGCCGCAGCGAGTCGCGCGCGGGGCGGGGCGGTGCGATGCTCCGACGTTCGATAGACGGCCTCTGGCGAGAGCGTCCACGAGACAAGCACGCGGTCGCGCGGATCGAGCGTGAGCAGGGTTTCGATTTCGTCGGTCTTGGTCTTGAGTTCAAGGTTGAGGTTCTCGCGAGCGGCGAAGTACTCGACCAGCTCGCGACTCATCCCGGTAATTGAATCGAAAGCGAGCGAATCGGCAAGCTCTCCGGTGCCGATGCGAAAAAGCCGCCCGGGCGCGCTCGCTCGCACCCGATCGATTTCGTCGAATGCGTCGGCGTAATTCGAATAGACCTGAAACGCGGGATTATCCGCGACGTATTCCTGGAGGAAGCAGTAGCTGCAATCCATCGGACAGTTCGACGCCAGCACCAAGACCTGAAGTCCGCAGCATGCGAACTGTGCGGAGCCCGCAGGGCACGCCATCAGGAACGGACTGCGGCGGCGCATGACAACCATCCGCCGCTTGCCTGCGGCAAACGGATCGGAAGTTTGAAGATCGGGCATCGAGGCGACGCGGCCATCTGAGACGAAGCTGATGCGCGCGAAAGTCGGCGCGTGCTCGGCAACGTGGCGGGCTAGAGCGCTCTCGCGCTCCAATTCCTCGATCACAATTTCGTCGAGTTCAAACTTCATCGCCGCCAAGAATTCCAATCACTCGCGCGATCGCGCCCTCGCGCGCTTTCAACGCATCGATCAGTCTCGACAAATCGGATGCATTGCGCGCGACGAGCTTGATGGCAATTTCGTCCGAGGCCAGGCTTTTGGGCAATATCACGCTTATTCCCGCCGGAAGCCTGAGAGCGTCGATTTCCGAACGCAGCCGCTCGGCCGCGCGCTGCAGGCGCGGAAAACGTAGCTTTTCGAGAACCGCGAGGAAAGCTGCGGCGCGCGCGGGAGTCGAACCGGCGAGGATGGTGGTGCGGCGAACGTCGTCGCGGGCGAGGATCGATTCAATTGTCGCGCGATCGCGAGCCGCGATTTCGTCGAGCAGGTCGATCGCCCGCGCGAGCTGCCCGGTGCGAAGCCGCAGACGCTCCGCGATTTCGCACAGCGACGCCGCCGAGCGCTTGTCCACCGCGAGCCATTTCGCAAGCTGGGTCTCAGGCAGATGGCGGCGCGCAGCGAGTTCGCGAATCTTTTCGGCGACGGGTTCCATCGATCAAGCTGTTCAGGAGCCCCTCTCACTGACAGAGGGCAGGGTGAGGGTTGTGCTGTTTCGCCAATTCAATGCTCCTGTGCGTACCACAAAGATGCGTTCGGGCCGCCGCGATGGCATCGTTGAGCGCCCCGTCCGGACAGAGACGCCACGCTTTCAACGCGTCCGACGCGATTCGCTCGAAGAGTAACGCCTCTTCGCCGCGGCCACGGCGCGCGAGCCCGCGCGCATAGATGACGCATTTGGATGACAACGTTTCGACGACGCTCTTGCGACGCTCGCCTACAACTCGTTCATCACCAAGCAGCTTGAGCAGCGCGAGAATCCTGAATCTGTCGAGAGCGGGCGCACTGGATAGCTGGCCCGGATGGCCCGCACGGCGCGTCACCAGATACTCATCGAGCAAACCAACTTCCCGATCGACCAGAATCCGCAGCCACAAGTCGTAATCTTCGGCTGCCGCAAAATCCTCGTCGAATCTCCCGACATCGCGGAACAAATCCGCCGAGATAATCGTCGCCGACGCGCTGATGAGGCACAGTGCCAGAGAATCGACAAAAATATCGCCGGCACGTTTGATATGGCGTCGCGCAGGATTGATCCGACGTCCGCCGCGAATCCAGATTTCCTGGGTCTGCGAAATCGAGAGGCGCGGACTGGCGCGCATGAATTCCAGTTGTCGCGCGAGCTTCTCCGGATGCCAAAGATCGTCGGAGTCGAGAAACGCGAGCCACGGTGCGCGCGCGATCGCGGCCGCGCGGTTTCGCGCTCCGGCAACACCGACGTGATTGGTGCGCTCTATCCTGATCGGTCGATCGGATGTCTGCTCGGATACGAGCCGCCCAAGTTCGTTCCACGTGCCGTCGGTCGAACCGTCGTCAATCACGATCAGCTCGAGCCGAACCTCGCGCTGCGCGAGCACCGACGCGATCGCTTCCGAAACCATCGCACGACGCTGATACGTCGGGACTATGACGCTCACTTCAGGGAACATGGAACTACGAAGCGTGCCCGTCCGATTCGAGTCGAATGGTGGCGTGCTCGGCGACGCGAAGGATTGTTCGGCGCAGTTCGTCGATTCCTTCGCCATCCGGAACCGAACACATAATCGGCGTGACACCAAAAGCCTTGAACAGCGCGATCGCGCGGGCGCGTTCCGAGCGTTTCAGCTTGTCGCACTTGGTCGCGGCGACGATCAGCTTCACTCCGCGCGAACCGATCGCCTCGGCCAGCGCGATTTCGTCCTCGCGAGGGCCGCGTCGCGAATCGATCAGCAACACGAGTGCGCCAAGATTCGTGCGCTCACTCAGATACTCGCGCATCGCCGCGGCGAGCTTGCGCGCCTCGGCCTCGGGCATCCGCGCGTAGCCGTAGCCCGGCAGATCGGCGATAGCGATTTTTTCCCCTACCTCGAACAGATTGATCGCACGAGTGCGACCGGGCGTTTTGCTGACGCGCGCAAGTCCTTTCGATCCCGTCAGCGCGTTCAGAAGCGAGCTCTTGCCCACGTTCGACCGCCCGGCCAGCGCGATCTCGACGCGATCCCACCGCGGACATTCGCGCACCGAGAAGGCGGATTTGACGAACTGCGCGCGGAGTTTCATCGAATCGGGGAAGCTCTACGGCTCGTCAGCATCTTCGTCGGCCTGCGCCGACTGAATATGAAGCGAGCGGCGCAATCCTTCGAGTTGCGCCATAAATGTGCCGCGAATCACGTGCTTGATGACGCCGTCGGGAACCGGAAGCTGCTGTGTGATTTTAGTCTGCCCGTGAAATTTCAGAAGTGTGTTCGCGCCTTCGTCCGTTAGTTGGTACTCGGCGTCGGTTGCGAAATCCGTGGCGTTGACCGTTTTGTAGGTGATTTTGCGGTCTTCGGGGAAATAGTGGAACTGGAGCACGGTTGTGATGGTCTGACCTGCCGGCGCGGCGAGGGTCATCTCTACGGTCTTTTCATCTTCGGTCTCGGAAAGCACTTTGACGCTTTTGATTTCCTCGGAATGAGAATTCTCGAAATTCTTGATCGCATCGAACACCGACGCTTCCGGCGCGGGCAGACGCGCGGAGAAGTTCGTTTCCCAGACGTCGCCTTTGTGCTCGATAGTTTCCGAGACCATGCCGGCACGGTGAGCGCGCTGACTCTGGTAAACGTAATAAACGCCGACCGCCGCGATAACCCCGACGACGAGCGCCGACATTACTCGATAGGTTTTGCCCATTCAGGTTCCTTCTGGCTCGAAAATCAGCGTTGGAAAAGCCCGACCATTTCACCAGTCCCCAGCACGTGTCCTTGCATCGCGGCTTCAAGCTTCGACGCATCGACGCTCGAAGCCGGATCCACCTCGGTGTCCAGGGCGTACAGCCGAAAATGATAGTGGTGCGGAGAGCCGGGAGGCGGGCACGGCCCATGATAGCCTACTTTGCCGAACCCGGTTATCCCCTGGCGCCCGATTCCGCTCACCACTTCGTCCTTCGCTACATCTTCGGGCAACCCGCGTCGATCAGCAGGTATCGCGTAGACGACCCAATGTATGAATGTTCCGCCGGGAGCGTCGGGATCCTCGATGATCAAGGCCAAGGCCTTGGTTCCCACCGGTATACCGGACCACTGGAGAGCCGGTGATTTGTCAACTCCTTTGCAGGTGTACGCTTCCGGGATGTCGTCGCCGTTGGCAAAAGCCGGGCTGCCAATCTGGATTTTGGCGATATCCGCGGCGTTTACGATGCCCGAACAACTGATGGCTAAAATTGCCACAACGACCGGAGATATCGTAGCAACTAAGAGCGACTTCACTTGAATCCTCATAGAACACCGCGATTTCCACACTGTCACAAGTATTGTGACGCCGCTACATAAGGGGGGCTTGCACATGCCGTCCAATAACGTCATTTTATAATGTGACTTGGTTTGTGATGGATGAAGATAACTTTTGACCTGCCCGAGCGATTCTGAAGGATGGAATCCAAGCCAAGATAGGCGTACAGTCGCAGCGGAGACCATTTGAAGGACAAGAAGACCCCAAGTTCCTTTGCTAGAAAGCGACGCGCCAGCGAATCTGTATCCGCGGGAGAGCCCATGGCGACAAGTGAATCAAAATACACACTGCCACGTGTCATGACGGTAAAGGAGCTGTCCGAGTACCTGCGAGTACATCCCTCGACTATCTATAAGCTTCTTCGACGCGGCGAATTGCCCGGATTTAGAATCGGCACCGATTGGCGGTTCAATGCCGAAGTCATCGACAAATGGTGCCTCGAACGAAACATGAAGATTCCCGGTGAAAGCGAGAACTGACCGCCCCCGTTTTCGCCTTCTCGAAGTTCCTGTTTCGGTAACCTGCCTTCAAGTTTAATCCGGAAGCCCCAGAAGCGACAGCGCTGGTATCCGCCGCGGCAATCGACCCGCTCTTCGCGTAAACCGATCGTTCTTTGTGTTTGACAAACGAGCGCGGCGGTGATGCTCTCAGCCGAGCCGCGCGCACGACGGCATCATAAGATGGAGAGGTCGAGCGTATGAGCGAATCTGAAAACAAGAGCCTGATTCGTCAAGCTCTCAGCCTATGGGCCGCCGGCAACGCCAACGCATTCTTCGATCTGCTGGCAGACGACGTTCGATGGACAGTGATCGGCTCGACGCGCATCTCGCGGGCGTTCACGAGCAAGCGCGCGTTTCTGGACGGCGCGGTTCAGCCGCTGATGGCGCAGCTAGCGACCCCGATTAAGCCGTCGATCCTCGACGTCATCGCGGAGGGCGACAAGGTCGTCGTCCAATGGGACGGCTCTGCGACGGCAAAGAACGGCAAGCCATACAATCAGCGCTATTGTTGGGTGATTCGCGTCGTCGACGGCCGCGTCCGCGAGGGTATCGCGTATCTCGATACCGAATTGGTTTCGCAACTCTGGTCGTGATCTCGGGTCGATGAATCGGATGCGCATTGCGCGCGGTCTGATCGAAACCGGGGAGGGTCGGCAATGATTCGCTTCGTCCATCTCTTCAATTATCCCAAAGGCATTTCGCGCAAAGACGGCGACGCATGGTATCTGAGCCGGCATGTACCGATGGTCAGGGAACTACCCGCAGTCGTGCGCTACCGATCCTGGCCGCAGGTCGATGTCGGAATCCCGTACCCGAGCGCAGGAGCGCCTACCCCGTTCGATCAATACGCGCGTCGCACCGAGCTATGCTTCGAGAGCCTCGCCGCATTCCAGCGGGCATACAAGGCGAACCCCGATCTATGGACGATAACCGGGGAGGCCAAGCCGGGATTTGGCGCGATCGAGGGGATGCTGCTTCACGAGGAACCCGAATTCGATCTGCTGCGCGACGCTCCGCAGCAGCAATACAAGTACATGACGCTGGGACTTTCGTGGCCCAACGGACGGCCGGAAATTGACGAAGACGCGGAAATCTTCATCGACAGCTATTGCCTTTCGTACTCGCCGAAAATCAGCTTCACCGAAGGCGAAGACTGGTATCTCGGCCATCATACGCGCGAGGGCAAGCAGCTTCCGGGGATGAAGCACTATCGCACCTGGCGCACGATCAAGGTCCCGGATGAGCTGCGCACGCCGATCGACTTGAACAAATGGGTGCGGCTCACCGAACTCGGGATGAGTCCCGCCGCCTACATCACGGACATGGTCACCGACGCATCGCGCATCCGCTTCACGCCGTCGCAATACGGCAACGTACTGGGAGGATGGCTGAACATCTCGATCAAGTTAAGCGTCATGGATGATTTCCTGAGATAAGGCGCGCGAGGCGAAGAAGAGCGGGCATCGCGATCGACGTCGTGTCGCGATGCCGGCTCTTCGTATTTCGAGGGCAGGCTTTCCGCCCTTCTGACTCAGTAACCGCGTGACTTGGGGAAAACGAGCCCGGGCAGCGTCTGCGTGCCTTCGTTGCGAACCGCGCCGAGCATTAGCGGGTTGATCGCGAGCGCCTGCAGGATCGTCGGTGCGACTTGCGCGGTTTCGACCGGACTTGCGATCGTGCCCTGCGGCAGCATCGGATTGGAAACCAGGATGATCAC
>DASPQU010000152.1:0-3156 GCA_035624805.1 Binataceae bacterium (SeqCode)
ACCATGCGGCGAATTTCTTGCTGCTTTCGCCGCTGAAAAACGCCTTGCTTGCCTTGCTCATGTTTTCGTAGATGCCTTCGGTTGCTGACTTTTCCATTTTCTTAGGTCCCTCCGTGTGGGCGGCCAGTTGGGGCTCGCCGACATCTTTTGTTGGTTTCTCTTCTGTTTGTATCCGGCTCGTTTCGCCGGATACCGCCGCAGCCGCGGCGATTGCGCTTGCGATCCTGCGGGTCGCCTCCGTATCAGCAGATGAATTCGTCGGACCGCTCGGCGCGGCTTTCCTGCGTGGTTTCGTCCCGGGCGAGCGCGGACGGGGCTTCTTGCCGCGCCCGTGCCCGCGATCCTGCTCGTCCATCAATCATGCTCCGCAAGCCATTTGGTAACTTCGGGCCACAACTTCTTTAGCGCGGAATCGCCGACCCCTACGCCGATATGACCGGCCGGAAAGGTGATCGTGCGCTTGTCCGCCGATCCCACCGCATCGAGCACGCCGTGGCTTTGGCTCGGATGCACGACATCGTCGTACTCGCCGATAATGTTGAGCAGCGGCATCCTGATCGAGGTCAGATCGACGCGTCGGCCCCCGATTTCAAACAGGTTGCGAGCGAGTTTGTTTTCGCCCGCGAGCTCGGTCGCCATTTCCTTGAAGATACCGCCGGCCAGCGGCACGTCCGACGCCATCCAGCGCTCAAAAAGAGAGAACATTTCGTCGTAGCCTTCACGATCGAGATTGCGATAGCGGCCGACAAACTTGTTGAGCAGGTGATGCGCCGGCGACATGGCATTGAACATCAGGTTGATCGCCCACGCCGGTGCGTTGCCGTGAATCGAGGTGACCAGCTCGGCTGCGCGCGGCGACAGATGTTCCATAAGATGGGAGATCGGCAGTTCGCGCTTGCTCATGTCAAAAGGAGTCGTGAGCACGATCAGGTTCTTGACGATATCGGGATTGAGCGCGGTGTATGAAAGGGCGAGCAACGCGCCGAAGCAGTACCCGAGAACGTTTACCTGATCGACGTCCTCTTCGATCTGAATCGCGCGGACCGCATTGGCGACGTCGCCGTTGACGTACGCGTTGAAGTCGCGCCACGTATCGTCCTCGTTGGGCGGAATCCAATCAGTGAGGTAAACCTCAAAACCCGCGCTGGTGAGCTTTTCGACGACGCTCTTTCCCGGCATCAGATCCAAAATGAACGGCCGCTTGATAAGCGCGTAGATCAGCAACAGAGGTGTGCGATGACGGACGGGGCCGGTCGCGCGATAATGGCGCAACCTAAGCTTGCCGCCTTCGTAGACGATTTCGGAAGGTGTTGCGGGAGGCGGATCGTTTTCGGCAGAGCCGTAACCCTGGCGAAACGAATCGATCGCCTGCAGGGCTCCTTCAGCCCAAAAGCCTGCTACCTGACTAAAGACTGACACGGTTCTTCACCTCCCCGGCGGTCGGGTTTGCCCAGCCCGCCCAAAGCGGATTGAGGAAGAGCGGAAGACCGTTGTTGCGTTCGGCAGGGGCTGGAGTCGGGGCTGCTTTTGCCGCCTGTTTATCGCGCAGCTTCTGCTCCATCCGTGCCGTGCGGAGTTCTTCGCGAACCGCGCGGACCTGGGAACGAAGCGCCTTCACTTCCGAATTGGTCGGAAGCCCGATCGTCGGCCACAGGAATCCGAAAAATGCTCCTGCGACCGCATCGACCGTGCGCTGCACGTTAAGCGAGCGTTCGATGACGTTCGCGGCGGCACGTCCGACGCGCGGACTCGTATATAAGGAGTCGGTGAGAGCGATCGCAGCGCCCATCGCCGCGTCGTAGACCTTCCATCCGGCCTGATGAAAATCCTTTTCTGCGTCTTCGGAAAACACGCGCGAGACCGCGGCAACCGGAAGATCTATGGCGACGGCCTCGACGAGTGAGAACATTTTTTCCGTGAATGATGAATTTTTTTCTTTCATGGTGGCGGCTCCTTTGGCGTGCGTCGACGCTCTACTACCTGTCCGACGTTTGAGCAAAACTCCGGTCGAACCTCGCAACAATTGGGCGTTGAAGGGCGCGACAGTCGAGGGTCTCAACAAGGCGGGTCGCCCGAGAATGCATGGCTCGCGGAAATGTCGCGCTGCTTGGTGTAGATGTCATGCCATCCGCAGCCGTCTGACTTGAGCTATGTAGAGCGGTTCGTCGCATCTGAGTTGGCGTAAGTATAGCTTATGGAGTTCCGTTTGGAAGAATAAGTATTGCTAAACTTTGTCACGGGCGTGACAAAAACGCGAAGTTCTTATCATTTCCATAAAAAATCCAAGTAAAAGCTGGGTTTATCATTTCGGTCGACTGCGCGAATTAGCTCAACTTGGGCCATTTTTGCCGACATTTGTCACAGCTGTGACAAATCAGGTATGAATCAGTGACACCGGGGAAAATTTAACGTGCGGGCGCTATCGCAAGAGCAGATATTTTCAAGACTCACGGCGTTCCCGTGGGCTTCGAAAGAAAAACTGGAGCGATTGATCGCGCTCGGTCATACTCATCGCGTCGCGCGGCGTCGCGCGATCTTCCAGCCCGGCGACGAATCGAATCGCGTTTACGTTCTGCACTCCGGCATCGCGAAGCTCTGTATCCTGAATCGCAGCGAGTCTGTGCTCGTCGGGTTGATCGCGCCTGGTGAGGTCTTCGGCGCATCTGCTCTGCTCGGACACGATCGGCGGCAGTTCAGATGCGACGCGCTCACCGAGTGCACGGTTTCCTCCTTCACTCCAGCCGAGTTCGTCGAGACGTTGCTCGGGATGGAGCTCGCTCATCTGAGTCAGTTCCTGGAAGCGACCGTAGGGAAGTGGTGGCTGATGCTTCTGCGCTATGCGAATTCGGTTGGAACGGGTTTGCGCGAACGGCTCGCCGCGGCGCTGATCGAGCTTGGCGGGAAATTTGGCGCAGTTGACGATCGCGGAATAATCATCACGGTCAAACTCACTCATGCGGACCTTGCCGCACTGGTCGGCGCTTCGCGCCAGCGCACGACGTCGCAGCTCGCGGCGTTCGAGCGCGAGGGAGCGTTGATCCGGGACGGTCGGCGATTGATTATCGTTGCTGACAAACTTCAGCGCCTGACTGAGCCGCAAGTGCGTCGCGCGCGGGCGCCTGTACGGGAGAGTACACCACATGGCCGCGAGCAGGT
>DASPQU010000153.1:0-7946 GCA_035624805.1 Binataceae bacterium (SeqCode)
CGCGTCTTAGCCCCGTCAGCAAGTCCGTTCAATAGTCCATCCGCACGCCCGCGCACCATTGAATTTTCGGGCGTCCCGATGGTTTAAGACTCTGGAGCGATTCGGCAGTTCCTCCACCGGTAAGAGGGGAGGACAATCGCCCCCTGAGGCGACCCGCGCGACAGCCCTTCGACTTCGCTCAGGGCAGGCTTCGCGCGCGAAAATCTGAAATCGCGATGGAGACGAGCGTCCGATGAATGAAACCATAACCCGCCCGATTCTATGGAACGTCCCGGTGGCGTTCATCGTCCTGATGTACGCGATGCTGGTCGTCCTGACCGTGACCTTCGTGTACGTGGGCTTGCGATGGTATCGGATGATCGCGCTGGGCCAGCCCGATAATCGTTTCGATCAGATTCCGCGCCGCCTGATGCTGGCGATTCGCGAGGCGATCGGGCAGGGCAATATCGTGCGCGAGTCGTGGGGATGGTCGCATTACGCGTTTTACGTCGCGTTTATCGGACTCGCTATCGGCACCACGATCGTTCTCGTCAACAGCGACGTGCGCGAGGCCGCCAAACTGGTCGGACTCGAGCTGTATTTCTATTACGGCCGGTTCTATCTCGTCTTCAAAGCCGCGATGGACACGTTTTTCCTCGTACTGATCGCAGGCGTGCTCTACGAGTTCGGACGCCGCCTCGTCACCAAGCCAACGGTCCTGAATTCTCCGCCGCAGGAGAAAGTTATCGACAATTTCGAGAACCGGCTCGGCTACGAAGTGCCGATGACGCTGATGCTGCTGGTTGCGATCACGGGGCTGCTGCTGGAAGGCGCGCGTATTAACGCCGAGCATCCGGATTTCACCGAATGGGCGTACGTCGGACGTGTGATCGCCGCTATGCTTGGCGCTATCGGCGCGGGCGCGGGATTCCATCGTTTCATGTGGGCGACGCACGTGCTGCTGGTCTACGCGCTGCTCTTCTGTTTCCCGTTCACCAAGTTGCGCCATTTCGTTTTCGGACCGCTCAATATCTTTTTCCGCAACTTAAATCCGCGCGGGCGACTCGCGCCGATCAAGGATTTCGAAACCGCGGAAAGTTTCGGCGTATCGCAAATCGAGCAGTACACATGGAAGCAGCTTCACGACATGTCGTCGTGCCTGGAGTGCGGGCGATGCACGATCAACTGCCCGACCGTCAACACCGGCAAGACGCTCAATCCGAAATACCTCGTCATCGAGCAGCGCGAGCATCTGCTCCAGAAAACTCCCTTCCTGCTCGCGGCCAAGGCGGCGGCGCAAAACGGCGGCGAAGCGCCGGTATGGGAAGGTCCCGACATGATCACCGAGGTCGCGACCGAGGATGCCGTATGGGGATGCACGACGTGCGGATGGTGCGAAGAGGGATGCCCGGTCGGGATCGAGCATATCCAGCGAATCGTCGATATGCGCCGCTACGACGTGCTGATGGAATCGCGTTTTCCGCAGGAGGCCACCAGCGCATTCAAGGGAATCGAGGTGCAGGGAAATCCGTGGGGACTGGGGCAGGAAAAACGCGCGGAATGGGCGGCGGGACTGGAAATTCCCGAGATGGCGGAGGTCGAAGATCCGTCCGACATCGATGTGCTGTACTGGGTGGGATGCGCAGGCTCGTACGACGAGCGAAATCAGAAGGTGAGCCGCGCGTTCGCGAGCTTGATGAAACAGGCTGGCGTGAAGTTCGCGATCCTCGGACGCGAGGAGATGTGCACGGGCGATCCCGCGCGTCGTCTCGGCAATGAATATCTATACGCGACCGTCGCGGCGCAAAACGTCGAGACGCTCAATCGCTACAAGCCGCGACGAATCGTCACGCAGTGCCCGCATTGTTTTCATAATCTCAAGAACGAATATCCCGATTTCGGCGGCAACTATACGGTGCTGCACGAGGCGGAATTTATCGACGAATTGATTCAGGCGGGACGGCTCAAGCCGCGCGCTGCAATCAACGAGCGCATCACCTACCACGATCCCTGTTACATGGCGCGTCACAATCGCAAATGGGACGGCGCACGCTCCGCTTTGCGCGCGATTCCGGGGACGGACGTGGCGGACGTCGATCAATCGAAGAATCGCACGTTTTGCTGCGGCGCAGGGGGAGGATGCATGTGGAAGGAGGAGCACGAGGGCACGCGCATCAACCAGAAGCGCTTCGATCAGATAAGCGAGGCGCAGCCGAAGACGCTCGCGGTAGGATGCCCGTTCTGCATGACGATGATGGAAGACGCGCTCAAGTCGCGCTCGCTGGAAGATCAAATGCGCGTGCGGGATTTGATCGAACTGGTCGCGGAATCGACCGGCGCAGAGGGGAAGTGAGGGCTGCTACGATCGCCAGTCCTCGACCCGAAGCCCTTCGACGCGGTTGAACTCGCGCAAGTTTGAGGTAACCAAAATCAGGTCGTTCGCCAGCGCGGTTCCTGCGATCAAAATGTCATACGCGCCGATCGGCTGCCCGCGTCGTCGCAACTGCGCGCGCGGCGCCGCGGTAGCCTCTGCCGCCGCGTGGTCGTAGGGCAGGATGCGGATCGCGCCAAAGAAAGCGTCCATCAAGGGGGCTAGACGCCGCGCGAGGTTCGGATTGAGCATGAGGCCGTAAGAGATTTCCATCCTCGTTATCGTGCTCGCTGCCAGCTCGCCTGGCGACGTGCCCTTGACCCGTGCAAGGACTGCAGGATGTCCTTGAGCGAAATCGCTCACTACGCAGGTATCAAGAAGAAACCGCATCGAACGGCGACCTTGGCGGCTTAAGCTCCTTGCGATGTGCTTCAAACCTTCTGAACCGTCCGACTCCCTTGAACTTTGCCACTTCCGGCGGCCACTCGGATGATTGCCGGAGAGCGAGCCATTGTGCGACCGCCTCGCGAATCAGCGCGTTGCGCGTTTTGCCGCTCTCTTTCGCGGTCTGATTCAGGCGCTCGACGGTGTCCTGATCAAGATGAACGCTGAAATTCATACTTTTGAGGCTAACACGTTAGGTTATGTTCGTACAATCGGTTTGCGAAGAGTCGGTTCCCTTATACCCTGACTTTCGCGTAAAGGAACGCGTCTCGCGGCTCCTCGCTGATATTCGGTCTGATCGCAAGCCGGCGAAGCGTGCCCTCGCGCAACATTCCGATCTTCTCCAGCACCTGCGCCGAAGCGATGTTTTCCACATCGCACGTTGCCCATACGCGCCATAGGCCGCCATCGGCCAGGAGCCATTTTATGACGCAGTCAGCAGCCTCGGTTGCATAGCCCTTCCCCCAGAACCGACGGTTCAGAAGGTAGCCGATTTCCGCGCGATGGCCGTTTGGAAAGCAGGCTATGCGGCCGACCGCGAAGTCACCGGGCTTAACAGTTATCATCCACCCGAATTCTGTTCCCCGCTCCCAACCCTCGCGGCTTCTCTGGACGGACTTTGCTGCTTCGCTGACGTCGACAAGCGTTCTCCAGTCCATCAGGCGGGTGACCTCGGGATCGCTCGCATACTCGAAGATCGCCGAAACGTCGCTATCGCGAACGCGTCGCAACGTAAGACGCGCAGTTTCAAACCGCTCTGGCAACGATTTGTCCACTTCGCAGCACTTTACCAAATGCGAGCGGAGATTTGAGAGCGAGCCAATGATTCAACTCAATCAGCCTTCGCTTCTATCACCCTCATAGCTTCGCGATAGCTGAGCGGTGAGAGGTGCGTGCGATTCGCGCGAACGAAGGCGCGCACGCGATCAGGGGCGGTGTACGAGTACTGCCTGAGCGCCCATCCGATCGCCTTGCGGACGAAGAACTCGTTCTCGCCTGCGCACAGCGTGCAATACCCAAACAGTTGCGCATGATCGGTGGCGGCCTTGTGGCCTATCTGCGAAAGGATCGCGGCGCGGCGAATCCAGAGATCGTCGTCGCGGATCCATCGATCCATGATTGGCGCGACGAGCGGGCGATTTTCGAGGAGCACTGCGCCGACCAGCTTGGAGGCAATCTCGTCGACGAAGTCCCACCACCCGCCCTCGCGAATCATCCGCTCGTAAATCTTGAGCGACTCGGGCGCGATGAACTCCGGATACATCCGCGCGACCGAAATCGCGAGGTACTTCTCCTCGCGATGCTCAAGCCGCCATAGCCCCATGACCGCGCGCTCGCATTCGCGCCGCGTCGCGGGAGCGAAGATCCTTTTGATCGCGCGCTCGATGTCCGCGCGCAAAGGCTTCGCAACCCCGTAAAACGGCATCGAGGTCTTCATATAGGCGGCCATCTCCGCCGCCTTCTTCGGATCGGCTCGCGCCGCGAGCGAATCGCGTACGAAGTCTATGATCGCGTCGGTGGGATTTGTTCCGGTGCGTCGACCTTGGCGATGCATTTTCTCGACCTGTCCCATCTGTCGCGCGCCATCAGAGGGGTCCTATCGTGTCAACCATCAGTTCAGGAGAACATCCGGCGAAACGGTTTCACGTGAAACATCAGCAGCGTTGCACATCGCCACGGATTCGCGCGACGAAGAAGCGCGGGAAAATCTTTGAAAAAGGTTTCACGTGAAACGTCAGCGGCGTTCGACGCCGCCACGGACTCGCGCTCCTGCGTCGCGCGAGTCCGCGGAGCGTACGCTTACCCGAGCTTAGATGCGCTAATGCGTCTGCATGTTACAACTGTCAAACAAATGGTAATTAACTGTTCGTCATTTTCTCAGATCCGCCAGGAACTCGATCATCGCGCGGTTGACCTCGGCGGGCTTCTCCTGCTGCGTCCAGTGACCCGATCCCTTGATAAGCACGGTCTTGCGAAGGTTCGGGACCCAGGTGCTCATCCCCTCCGCCATCTCGGGACGCAGCACGACGTCGAGGTCGGCCGTGATCATCAACGCGGGCGCATCGACGCGCTGCGGCAGGTTCGTACTGTCCTCCCAGTTGCGATCGAGGTTGCGATACCAGTTTAGTCCACCTCGAAAGCCGGTCTTCTCAAACGCCTTCACGAAGACGTCGAAGTCGGCGTCCGTGAGGAACTTGCCGTGCGGCGAATCGGGCATGCGATCGAGGATGCCGCCGCCCGCAGGTCCGAATACGCCGGGAGGCGCCTTGCGCATCTCCTCGGGATCGATATTGGCCGGGTCCTGATAGAAGCCGCGCAGCGAACGACGCACATCCTTTTCGAGCTCGGCCTCCGCAACGCCCGGGGTCTGGAAGTACAGGATGTAATGGAAGTTCCCGGCCGCCATCGCGCGCATCGCGTCGGTCGGCTTCATCGGCATGCGCGGCATGAACGGAGTGTTGACCCCGATCACGCGCTCGATTCGATCCGGATACATCAGCGGCGCATTCCATGCCGTCATCCCGCCCCAGTCGTGCCCGACTATCACGCACTTCCTGATCGCGAGCGCATCAAGCATCCCGATAATGTCCGCGACGATATTTTTTTGCGTGTACGCCTCGATCGGCGCAGGACAATCCGTATCGCCGTAGCCACGCTGGTCGGGCGCGATCGCGCGAAATCCCGCGTCGGCGAGAGCGCGAATCTGATGGCGCCACGAGTACCAGAGTTCCGGGAATCCATGGCACATCACGACGGGGAAACCTTGTCCCGCTTCGACCAGATGCATCCTGATGCCATTGGTGTTGACGAATCGATGGGTGAATTCGCTCATGGCTGCTCCTTGTGGCGGGAATCCCGCGACGGCATCAGGGATGATGCTGAAATAGCGTCCACGATGCGAGAGAGCGTCGCGACCCTTTCCAGTTTGACTCTCTTGCACACGCGGTCTTATGCTTTCCGAGCCGGATCGATATCCATCCAACGGAGGGCATTCCGAATGAATACCGACTTTGAATTCAGACAACTCATGCGCGCCTATCGCTCGGGGCTCATCAGCGAGGCGACGTTCGAATCCGAAATGGCAAAACTCGAAGGCAAGGCCGGCGCGAACGGCCACGGCTTCAAAGCCTTCGGCAAAACCTACAAATGCGAGCGCGACGCGGTCGTAAGTTTTCTCGACAAGGTTCGCGCGGGCGAAGCCGGGGGCGGCGAGGCGTTCGCAGCATGGGCGGCGGTGTGCACGACGGATTGCATCCGCAGCGGGCTCAGGATGGTGTCCGAGCGCGAATCGTACCATTCGCGGATTTTCGAGCAGCGCCTGCTCGAGCTCGGCGGCGAGAAGCGGGCTGGACAGACCGAGCAGGGTCGCAAGTTCCGCGATACGCTTGCCGATCCGTCGATTCCCGACAACGAGAAGCTCCTGATGTTCACGCGCGTGGTCGGCGAGCCGAAGGACGCCGTGAAGCCGATCCAGGAATTCATCGCGCTCATCAAGGAAGACGAGCAGACCAAGGAGGCGTTGAAGCTTTTCTGCGAAGACGAATTCTCCACGGCGACGTGGCTTTGGAACGCGTGCGCCGCGCTCAATGCTCCCGCCAAGCCGGCGAATGCGGAGGCCGCGCGCGCGACCGCCTAAGACCGATTTGCATCGGCGGCCGGAAAGGCTGCCCGAGGCATGAGTGACGGACGGAGCGGGGCCCTCAAGGCTCCGCTCTTTTGCTTTTGGCCTGTCGATCCTGCCGATCGCGGTTCGACTATTGCGTGTGGCGGATAGCGCCACGGAGGTCACATCAGATGCAATACATGCTGCTGATCTATCAGGACGAAAAAAAGCGCCCCAGCGACGCGGAAATTGCGCCAATCATGAAAGAGTACATGGCGTTCACCCAGGACATCGTGAAGTCGGGCAAGTACAAGGCAGGCGATCGGCTTGAATTCACCAGCAACGCCACCACGGTCCGCGTTCGCGACGGCAAAACGACAACCGTAGACGGGCCGTTCGCCGAAACAAAAGAGCAGCTCGGCGGATATTATCTGATCGACGCGAAGGACCTCGACGAGGCCATCTCGATCGCGGCGCGAATTCCCGGCGCGCGGTACGGATCGGTTGAGGTGCGTCCTGTTGTGCCGACACCGCGCTGAGATACTGCCGCGCGAGTCGCGGCGCCCAAAGTAAGCGTTGCGCGATGGCCCAGTCCGTTATTGAGCGAATCTACCGCGAGGAATTCGGCAGAATTCTCGCAACGCTGATTCATGTCCTCGGCGATTTCGATATCGCCGAGGACGCTGCCCAGGAAGCATTTGCGATCGGCGCCGAGAAGTGGCCTCGCGAAGGAGTTCCCCACAACCCCATTGCTTGGATTATCGGCACCGCGCGGCACAAGGCGATCGATCGGATACGCCGCAGGAGCAACTTCGATCAAAAGCGCGAAGAACTGGCTCGTTTGCAAGCTCTGGAAATGACGCACGAAGAAGACCGCGATGACAATTCAGTTCCCGATGAACGGCTGCGGCTCATCTTCACTTGCTGTCATCCCGCGCTCGCGAGCGACGCGCAGATAGCGTTGGCGTTGCGGACGCTGTGCGGGATTGACGTCGAGGAAATCGCGCGCGCTTTTACGGTGCCTTCGGCGACGATGGCGCAGCGGCTGGTGCGAGCGAAGCGCAAGATTCGAACGGCGGGTATCCCCTACCAGGTACCTCCCAGCGAGATCCTACACGAACGACTCGAAGCCGTAATCGCGGTCATCTACCTGGCCTTCAACGAAGGCTATGCGGCGACGCAGGGCGAGAATCTCGTGCGCGCCGACTTATGCGCTGAGGCGATTCGATTGGGACGTCTCCTGCACGCCTTGATGCCGGAACGCTCCGAGCCGCGCGGACTGCTCGCGTTGATGCTGCTTCACGACGCGCGGCGGGCGACGCGCCTTAGCCCCGAGGGCGACATCGTGCTGCTCGAGGATCAGGATCGCTCGAAGTGGAATCGCGAGCAGATTCGCGAAGGATTAAGGCTGCTCGACGAAGCGATTCGAATGGCGCCTGCGGATTCGATCGCAATTCAGGCGGCGATCGTGGCGGCGCACTCTCGCGCGGAAACCGCTGCTGCGACCGATTGGTCCGAAATCGCGGCCCTATACGCCTACCTGATGCG
>DASPQU010000154.1:0-2436 GCA_035624805.1 Binataceae bacterium (SeqCode)
GGCGCTCCTGCGATGACCGGCGATCCCGATCGCCCGCCGCTGTTCTTCGCGGTGCCGCAGGCGATGATGGAAGCCGGAAGCGAGGCGGCGATCGCGGCGCTTTCCGCGCTCGCCGCGCGCGATCGCGATGGCGCGGGTCAGGCCGTCGAGGTTTCCGCGCGGCTCGCCGCGATGATGCCGTCGTTTGGGCAGCCGATTGTCCTTGGCTCGGGAAATCGCGAGATTCCGCGCGCCGCGGTGCGCAACACGATCGCGGGCGTCGACATCCCGAGCGCATGGGAATGCGCCGACGGCTTCGTCCTCATTACGATCGCGTTCGGCGTCGCATTCGGACCGATGACGCAGCGGCTCGTGAAATGGGCCGCAGACGAGGGACACGTCCCCGCGCGACTCGCCGAAGTCAATTGGATCCTGACGCCCGCCGATCCCGCGGGCGGAGTAACGCCGGACGATCTTCGGACGACCGTGAATGGCCTGCGCGCTCTGTGCCTGACGAAGAAGAAAAACGAAGTGGCCGACGCGGCGCGACGGCTTGGAATTCTCGCGTCTGCGATTTTCGATATGCGCGATGTGGCAGAGTCGCCGCAGTATCGCGGACGCGGACTATCGACGCCGGTCGAAATCGCACCGGGGAAAACGATCGACGCTCCCGCGCGATTCGCCCAGTTCTCCAACTATTTGATCGAAACGCGTCGACCCGCACCCAAATTGTCCGAGCACACGGCGACTGTTCTGGCCGAAGAGCTTGGATTCTCCGCGCTGGAAATTCAGGCCCTGTTCGTTCATGGAATAATCTGAAAACGATGACGAACGCACCGCCACTTGAAGGACTCCGTGTGCTCGACTTGAGCTGGGTGATGGTTGGCCCGGTCAGCGGACGCTATCTCGCAGATTTGGGCGCAGACGTGGTCAAAATCGAGAGCGCCAGGCGCATCGATCCGCTGCGCACGCTTGGTCCTTTCAAAGACGGACGCGTCGGGCGCGAGCGCTCAGTCAGCTATCACAATCTCAACGCGGGAAAGCGCAGCCTCGCGATCAATATCAGGAACCCGCGCGGCCGCGAGATCATTCTCAAGCTCGCCGAGTGGGCCGATGTCGTGCTGGAGAGCTTCACTCCCGGCGTGCTCGACGACATGGGGCTCGCGTACGCGGATATCAGCAAGCGCAATCAGCGCGTGATCATGGTCTCGACGAGCATCCTCGGACAGACAGGGCCGCACGCGGTTGGGGCAAGCGGGGTCGGCACGATGGGCGCGGCGATGTCGGGCGCGACGTTCCAGCTTGGATGGCCTGATCGCCCTCCGATCGGCCCGTGGGGACCGTGGACCGACGCGGTTGCTCCACGGTTCATTGTGGCGAGCATCCTTGCGGCGCTCCATCGTCGAAAGCGCACCGGCGAGGGATGCTACATCGATGTCGCCCAAGCCGAAGCAGGAATCCAATTCATGATGCCCGCCTTTTACGAGTACGCGGCAAACGGCGTCGTGCCGCAGCGTCGCGGAGCGGACATCGCGCCGACGCGCGTTCCCTCCGGCGTGTATCGATGTGCGGGCGATGACAAATGGATCGCGATCGATGCCTCCGATGCGAAGCGATTCGAGGCGCTGCGCAACACAATCGGCGGCGACACGCGAGATCGCACCTTCGATACTTTGATCGGGCGAATCCGCGCACGTGCGCGCCTCGACAATGCGATCGCCCATTGGACGCGCACGCGCAACGCCGACGAAGTCGAGCGGCAGCTTCAACAAGCAGGCGTCGCGTCGCATCTCGTTTCGCGCGCGGGAGATCTGGCACGCGACGCTCACGTTCTGGCGGCGAAACATCTCCGGCGCATCAACGATCCCGTGATCGGTGAGGCCGATATCGAGGGTCCGCGATTCGCGCTCGATCGCACGCCTCACGCCGAAATCAGGCGCGGCCCGCGAATCGGAGAACACAACCACGAGATTCTTCGCGAGCTTTGCGGTATGTCGGAAGGCGAGATAGCTCTGCTTGCCGACAGCGGCGTGCTCGAAACGAACACCGGATGACGACAGCGGTGACGCGCCGACTACGATCGTGCGCGAATTTTAAGGAGTCACATCATGGGGACCAACATTCTTGATCTTAAAGGACGCGTCGGGCTGGTTACCGGCGCAGGGCAGGGCGTCGGACGCGTGGTCGCGCTGCGTTTTGCCGACAACGGCGCGGGCGGCGTCGTCGTCAACGATTTTCAGCTCTCCCGCGCGGAAGCCGTTGCAGCCGAAGTCGAAAAGCTCGGATGCAAGGCGCTCGCCGTGCAGGGCGACGTTACAGATTTCGCGTCCGTCAGCGCGATGTTCGAGAAGGCGCGCGCCAAGTTCGGAGGCGTCGATATCCTCGTCAACAATGCGGGCAACGCCGGTCCCGATCCGACGGCCGTCTCGCGCAAGTCCTTCTGGGAGCAGGAACCGA
>DASPQU010000155.1:0-2773 GCA_035624805.1 Binataceae bacterium (SeqCode)
ATCTGCCGAATCTCGCGCGTGGATACACGACGATCGAGTTGAAGGCGAACCTCCTTGGCACCACCCGCGACGGCACCATCGTATGCGACGCAAATCTCGTCCATGGCGGGCGCAGCACACAAGTCTGGGATGCGAAAGTCACCGCGAAAGAGACGGGAAAAACGATCGCCCTCTTTAGATGCACGCAACTGATTCTTTATCCCGACGCGCAAAAATAGCGAAGCTCGAAAACGCGAAAATTCGTGAAAGCAAGAGTTCGCGCCGCCGCGATCACTTCGCGCGAGAGCGGAGCGCGCGAAAATCTTTGAAAAGAGCTGGCGCACGCCGCGCCGCTATGTCATCGATCTTAGGTACGTCGATCTTCTGGCAAACCTGGTCGGTTGATGTCGTTTCCCACCTGCTGAGGCTGGAGGCATTGTGAGTTCTCAATTGCCCGAACCGAAAGCAAATCGAAGTATCGTCGTTCTGGCATACTCCCTGATGCTGGGGACGACCGCGGTAATCTACCTGGTCATCAGATCGATCGGAGACCAGCTCGCCGCTCCGGCGCCGATCGTCGGTCAGCCCGTGTTCAATAACGGCAGGGCGCCCGATCACGTTGACGGGATCTTCCATGTCCTGCTCGCACTGATGGTGGTGATAGTGCTGGCGCGGATGGTCGCGACCATCTTTCGCCAGTTTCATCAGCCGCCTGTCGTCGGCGAGATTCTCGCCGGAATTATGCTCGGACCGTCGTTGCTCGGACGCGTTTGGCCGGCCGGCTATGCATACCTGCTTCCCACGACCGTTGCTCCGTTCCTGAACATAATCGCCCAGGTTGGCGTGATCCTTTACATGTTTCTGGTCGGTCTCGAACTCGATCCCAGCCTGCTGCGCAAGCGCGGGCACGTGACGGTTGCGATATCGCACACGAGCATAATTGTGCCCTTCATACTCGGCGCCGCGCTCGCGCTGTTCATCTATCCGGTCCTTGGGTCGTCGGACGTTCCGTTCACCTCGTTTTCTCTGTTTCTCGGCGTATCGATGTCAGTGACCGCGTTTCCGGTCCTTGCGCGGATTCTGACCGATCGGCGGATTCACAAAACCAGGATGGGAGTGATCGCGCTGACCTGCGCCGCGGTTGACGACGTGACGGCGTGGTGTCTGCTGGCGCTGGTGGTCGGAATAGTACAGGCGCGCACGCACGGCGCGATGATCACGATGGCGCTCGCGGCGGCTTACATCGCGACGATGATCTGGATCATGCGGCCGGCGATGGTGCACCTATCGCGCGCATACGGGAATCGCGGACGGCTCACGCAGGGCGTGATGACAATCGTGTTTGTCGCGCTGCTGCTTTCCGCGCTTACCACCGACCTGATCGGAATCCACGCAATTTTCGGGGCCTTTGCACTGGGCGCGATAATCCCGCATGACAGCGGCCTCGCGCGCGATTTAACGGACAGACTCGAGGATGTTCTTATCGTACTGCTGCTGCCGGCGTTTTTCGCGTTTACCGGAATGAGGACGCAGATCGGATTAGTGAGCGGGGCAAGTCAGTGGATCATCTGCGGCCTCATTGTGGCGGTGGCTTCGATCGGAAAATTCGGTGGGACGTGCGTCGCTGCGCGCGCCACTGGGCTGGGGTGGCGCGAATCGTCGGCGCTGGGCGTATTGATGAACACGCGCGGTCTGATGGAGCTGATCGTGCTGAATATCGGGTTCGAGCTCCATGTGATTTCGCCCGAGTTGTTCGCGATGCTCGTGTTGATGGCGCTCGTCACGACCTTTGCCACCACTCCTGTTTTGCATTTTATGGCGCCAGGAGAACGACTCGATCTTGCAGCGGAGGAACGCTCTATCGAGCCGGAAGAACGGCGCGACTACGCATCCACCACAGCGACTGATAGAGGGGTTGCGCACAAAGACGTGCAAAACTCCGGCGTAATGGTGGCCGTGTCGAATCCCTCAGGAGTGGCGCCGCTGTTGAATCTCGCTTTTGCGATGACACGCCCGAACGATCCACCCCCGCATATCGCCGCGCTCGTTCTTCGTCCGCCCGGAGGTATCCGTTCAGGGCTGCGCGAGCTCGACGATCGCGTCGCCCCGCGATCGGCCGCGATGACCCTCGCTTTGGAACATGCGCAGGCCGTGGGCGAAAGCGCCACGCATGAAGTCGTGTGGAGCGATGCGGCTGCCGAAGACATTTTGAACATAGCGGCCAGGCGCAAACCGGAGTGGCTGTTGCTTGGCTCGCATCGTCCAATCTTCGGCGCGGATTTCAGCGGCGGAGTGGTTCGCCAGGTCCTCGACAAGGCGGACGCGCTCTCGGTGCACGTCGCGATTGTCGTCGACAGCGGAGAGACTGAACGAGGCAGCGTATTCGTTGTTATTGACGACACGATTCACGGTCATGCCGCTTTGGACCTCGCCATCCGCGCCGCGAAGCGAAAATTCTGGAAGGTTCATGCGCTACTGGTTCCCGGCCGGGCGCGCGCGTCGGAAGGCAATCTCATGGATATCGTGCGTGAGGGTAGCCGTCGCCTCGGTCATCGAATACACGCCGACGTGCTGGCCAATCGAGACGCCACACAAATCGGTATGCAGACTCCGGGCGCATTCGTAATTGTTGGTTCAAATCTGATTACAGAACTCGGCCTGCCCGTTGAGGCCGCCGACAAGACCAGTCGGTCGATCATTGTCGTGCAGGGCGCTCAGAAGCGCCCTGCATCCGAACGGAAGGGAGTTTCCGGGTTTCATGCAATCCGCAATTAGTGACTGGAAGCTCGAATTG
>DASPQU010000156.1:0-12457 GCA_035624805.1 Binataceae bacterium (SeqCode)
CATGAAGACGAATCGCGAGCAACGCAGCGGAAACCTGCTCTCCGGTTGCAACTAAAACGTCGGTTTCGCGAGCATTAGGCGTATCGCACAGTTCGCTCGCGAGCTTGAACAATCGATTCGTCTCGCCCGCCATCGCGGACACGACGACAACCAGTTCGTCTCCTGCCTTGCGGCGCTTGGAAACGCGCTCGGCGACGGCTTTGATACGCTCGATCGAACCGACCGAGGTGCCGCCATACTTCTGAACGACCAATCCCATCGAAAAAGACCCTTAAATGCAGTCTCGGAAATGCGAACTATACATTATGCGGGGAAATAGGCCCTCAAACCAGAGGAGTCATCTCGGAGGCGTCACGAAAGTCCAGTAGGCAGCCAGACCCACGAGAAGAAGGATCGTCAGGAGAATCGGCCCCAAAGACAGGAACAGACTGGCGAGAACCCGTTGTCGCCCCGCGATTAGCAATTCGCGCTTCCACCAGTTGCGGATAGTCATCGGTCGCGGACGGGTGGGATACCCCCGGTTGTCGGGAGGCCGGGGCGCACTTTGATCGTCGACTCGCGCTCGACGTAGACCAGGCCCGGTTTTGCACTGCGCGGTTTGCTCACGTATCGCGCGCGCGTCATCGTGACCGGGACCGTCCCTGCTGTCCGCGCCTTGCTATGGTAGGCCGCGATCGCGGCGGCCATCCTGAGAGTCTCGCGATCCGGCTCCGCTCCCGGACGAGCGCGCAAAATTACGTGGCTTCCGGGCATCCCGTGGACGTGAAACCACCAATCGTCGGGTTGCGCGATTTTCGTGCTCAGGACGTCGTTGTCGTGCTCTGTCCGTCCGGCCATGACGACCCATCCGCCGGGCAGTTCATATCGAAAATATTGCGCGGAGCCGCGCTCGTCGAAATCGCGACGCATCAGGCGAACTTTGTTTTGAGGCGAGCCACGATCTGCGTGTGTCGCGGTCCCGTCGCGCGAATCTCGATACGACGGGCGTTGGCGTCAAGCAGGGTCATCTCGACGCGGAGAAAATCGAGCTCGTTGATTTCGCGCAGCCTCTCGAACCATTCGACGGCGGCGACACCGGGCGAAAACAGGTATTCGCGAAGTCCCATATCGTCGAGTGTGGCCTCTTCGAGTCGATACAAGTCGATATGATAGAGGGAAACGCGCCCGCGATGCTCCTGGATCATCGTGAACGTCGGGCTGAGTACTTCTTCCTCGCGAAGGCCGAGGCCCTGCGCGAGGCCTTTGATAAAGCAGGTTTTTCCTGAGCCGAGATCGCCGATAAATCCGAGCAGCTCGCCGCCTGCGAGAATCGAGGCAAGGCGGCGTCCCCAGGTTTTCGTCTCGTGCGCTGAGCGGCTCTCGATAATCAGGACAACCGGTTCACCGTGCGTTTGTGAAGGCTCCATCGATGCGCCCTGTTATCCAATTATAGCCGGTTTGCGCCCATCACGGCGTCAAGCGCGCGCGGCAATTCGTCGATCACATCGCCGGTGACGTACCCGATGCGACCGTATCGCTCAGCGACCGTATCTGCCGCGAATCCGTGGAGAAATACGCCGTACGCAAGCGCGTGCAACGGAGACATCCGCTGACCGAGCAATGCGCCGACTATTCCAGAGAGCGCGTCGCCCATCCCTGGCGACGCCATCCCGGGATTCCCGGTCGAGTTGACGAAAACTTCGCCGGTCGGTCCGGTTACGATCGAACGCGCGCCTTTGAGAAGGACTGTCGCTCCCGTTCGATCGGATAGCTTGCGCGCCGCGCTGATTCGATCGGCGTTTACGCTCGCCGTCGAAACGCCCAGCAGACGCGCCATCTCGCCCGGATGAGGCGTCATCAAGACGGGCCCGCGCGCTGATTTCAGGCGGTCGCAACCGAGCTGCGCGAGAGCATTGAGGGCGTCGGCGTCTATCAACATCGGGTGATCAGGAGCGACCGCGTCGGTGATCAGCCATTCGACGAGCGCCTTTGTATCGTCGCTCACTCCCATTCCCGGACCCACGATGATCGCGTTCTTACCCTCGATAATCGCCGCGAGCCTTTCGCGCGCTGAGCTTCCGCCGAAATGTCCGTCGATGTCGGGAATCGGTTCCGTCATCAACTCGGCCTGACCCGAAGCGACGACCGTAGCGATGCAGTTCGGAATCGCCGCCGTCACAAGCCCGGCGCCGGTCCGCAGCGCACCGCGCGAGGCGAGGATCGCGGCGCCGCCCTTGCCATGGCTGCCGGCGATCACGAGCATGTGACCGCTGCTTCCCTTGTGCGATTGCGGATCGCGCGGCTTGAGCCATCCCGCAACGTCGGCGCGTTCGAGAAATCGCCCGCGAGGCTTGATGTCCCTGATCGCGTCGGGCGCGAAGCCAATATTCTCGATTTTGAGCTCGCCGCATCGCTCTGCGCCCGGATAGGAACAGTGGCCGAATTTCGCGTAGCCGAATGTCACCGTGATCGACGCTTTCACCGCTGCGCCCATGATTGCGCCGGTATCCGCGTTGACGCCCGACGCGATGTCGACCGTCACGACCGTTGCGTCGCTAGAGTTGATTATCTCGATCGCGCTTCGCGGCAATCCCGTCACTTCGGCGTTGAGGCCGGTCCCGAAAACCGCGTCGATGATCACGCCCGGCCGGCTCTCGAATGCGCGCATCAGATCGTCTTCGTTCGCGATTTCCTCGACCGTCGCGCCAGATGCGATGAGATCAGAGTGCGCTCGCCCGGCATCGCCTTTGAGCGCGGACGCGCTGCCGAGCAGGATTGCACGCGTCGCGATCCCCCTCTGGCGCAATGCGCGCGCCGCCACGAATCCGTCACCGCCGTTGTTGCCTTTCCCTGCGACGATCAGAACGCCTGCGGCGATCCGCTCGCGTTCACGTTCCATCACACGCGCGGCGACCGCCTCACCCGCACGCGTCATCAGCGTGTACGAGGCGATCGCGTATCGCTCCTGGCTCAGGCGATCGAGCTCGCGGCTTTCCGGTGCGGTTAGCAGGATCATAAGGCGCAGTGGTCAGTCGTTGCTCGATTCTATCAAAAGCTGCGCGCGGGATCGCGACTCTCCGGCCGGCGCCGGATTGCTCGATTCCTGCGGTGTGAATAGGTTTCGGGTACGGGGACTCGCGATATGGTCCGGCTTAGCGTCAATGTCAACAAGATAGCGTTGATTCGCAATTCTCGCGGCGGCCCGATTCCCGACGTGCTCGAAGCGGCGCGCACCTGCCTCGAAGCCGGATGTCACGGAATAACCGTCCATCCCCGTCCCGACGCACGACACATCACACATCGAGACGTTTACGAATTGGCGGAAGTGCTCCGCCGCAACTGGAAACGCGCAGAATTCAATATCGAAGGATATCCGAATCCGACGTTCATCGATCTCGTGTCGCGTGTGGTGCCCGACCAGGTAACGCTGGTGCCTGATCCGCCGGACGCGCTGACTTCAAATCAGGGCTGGAAATTCAACGAATCCACGCGATGGCTCGTCGATGTCATCCGCCGGCTTCGCGACGCGAAGATGCGTGTCAGTGTTTTCGTCGAACCGGATGCGCAGACGGTCGAGAACGCCAAGGTTTGGGGAGCCAATCGAATCGAGCTGTACACGGGTCCGTATGCGCACGCGTTCGGGACGCCGCAATGCGCGCCAATCCTGAAGGCTCATATCGAAGCTGCTCGGCTGGCGCGACGACTGGGATTAGGTATCAACGCCGGGCACGATCTCAACCTCGACAATCTGCCGACGTACGTTCGCGAGGTGCGCGGCCTGATGGAAGTATCGATCGGCCACGCGCTCATTTGCGATGCGATTTACAAGGGGCTGAAACGAACGGTCGGGTTGTATCTCAAGGCCGTCGGAAAAAGAACCCGCGATACTTCGCGCGCCCGGAAAAAATGACCACACGCGCGGGAATGGCAAGGATGGGCGTCGGTTAAGCGCCCACCTGCTTTTGGATTGCCGCGCCGATCTCGCGCGCCATCGTTCCGATCAACGCGCCGTCTTCGCCCTCGACCATCACACGCGCAAGCATCTCGGTTCCCGAATAACGCACAAGCAGGCGCCCCGAGCCCCCCAGACGCTGCTCTGCGTCTGTGATGAGGCGCGAAACCTCGGGCATTTCGCTAAGCGGGATCCGCTCGCGAACCCGAACATTCTCCAGCACCTGCGGAACGCGCCGCATGATGCGTAGTTCACTTAGCGGACGACCGCTCTCGACAAGATGAACCAGCATCTTGAGCGCGGTGATGAGTCCGTCGCCCGTGGTCGAGTAGTCCATGAAGATGACGTGGCCGGATTGCTCGCCGCCCAGCACGTATTGATTCGCGCGCATCTCGCGAACCACAGCGGGGTCGCCGACCTCGGTACGGACAAGGCGCACGCCCGCTTTTCGTAGAGCGATTTCAAGGCCGAAGTTGCTCATGACAGTGGCGACTACGGTGTTGTCCTTGAGCGTGCGCTCGCGAGCCATCCGCGCGCCCATCACCGCCATCACGTCGTCGCCGTCGAACACTTCGCCGCGCTCGTCGATCAGCATCAGGCGATCGCCGTCGCCGTCGAGCGCGACACCAACGTTGCAGCGCTCGCGGACGACCGTCTCGCGGATTCGGTCCAGATGCACGGCGCCGCAGTTATCATTGATGTTCTTGCCGTCGGGATCCACGCCGATCGTCACGAGTTCGGCGCCAAGCTCTTCGAGAACGTCGGGACCGACTTTGTAGGCTGCGCCGTTGGCGCAATCGATCGCGATCTTCAGGCCGTCCAGCGTTATCGTCCGCGGCACACAGGTCTTCAGAAAGACCAGATAGCGGCCGAGCGCGTCGTCGATTCGCGCGGCTTTCCCGATATCACCCCCTCCGGCGCGACCGTGAGCGAGCGCGCTGTCGTCGAAGACCAACTCCTCGATTCGATGCTCTATCGGATCGTCAAGCTTGAAACCCTCGCGCGAGAAAAACTTGATTCCGTTGTCCTGAAACGGATTATGCGACGCGGAGATCACGACACCCGCATCCGCGCGCATGCTGCGGGTCAGAAAGGCGATACCCGGCGTCGGCATCGGTCCTACCAGCCATACGTCGACGCCCATCGAGCAGATGCCCGACGCGATAGCGGTTTCAAGCATGTAGCCCGAAAGGCGAGTGTCTTTGCCGATAAGAATCCTGCGATGGCGTCCGGTGGCGGAGCGGAAGACGTAGGCAAGCGCGCGCCCCAGGCGAAGTGCGGTTTCGGAGGTTATCGGTTCCTCGTTCGCGACCCCGCGGACGCCGTCGGTTCCGAACAATTTGCGTTTCACACTCATGGGTTCGAAGCAGTACGTTTACCGTGATAGAGCCTTAGTTTTACCTTCTCCGGATTCTGGCGCACGACGCTCATCCCGTCGGGCACATCGATCTGCAACGGCAGGTCGTGCGATCCCGGCGTCAGATCTGTCGCGTCCACGTACGCCAAAGTTGACGGATCGAGACGGCTCAGGGAGAGTTCCGGGCCGCGAATCGTAACCGCTGCGAAGCGAGGCTGCACGTTGAATCTGTAATCGCTGTCGCGAACCTGGACGGCAATGCGCGGAAATTCCCGTTCGCCGATCTTCTCCGTAACGAAAAGCTTGGCGTCGACAAGCTTTGCGCTCATCCGGGCCGGCTCGGATTCGTTTTCGAGAAAAAGCTTGCGCACGATCTGAGCCTTCGCGCCGCTGACATCGAGCGGTTCCGTGTACACCTGCTGAAGCGGATTTACGTACCGGCTGGGACCCGTAACCATCACTGACGGTGGAGTCAACTCAACACCGGAAATTGTGTAGCCGGGCGCAACCGCACCCTGGAGATTCACGCGCACGGGCACATCGCGGCGCACGATACGATCGATCTCGAATATAACTTCGGCCGGCGCGACGCCGGTGACGGTGGTCTGGCGCGGAACGTTGAACATCGTCGGATTGATCTTGAACGCCGCCTGTCCGGGGCCGATTCCGGAAAGATCGAGGGGAACAGACAGTCGTTCTGGGTCTAGCAGCGAAAGCAGCGTGCGCGGGCCGGTCACCTGGATTCTCACGAATTCGGTCGGGCGATTTACGATAACCAGGCCCGACGGCAGGCCGCGATAGGCGAGCGGCACCTGGAACGACTGTATCGCATTGCGCTGGCCCGCATTGACGAAAATCCACAGCCCGATCGCGATCAGTACCGAAAGAACACGCAGGCCGACGTTGCGGTTAAGTCGCCGCTCAGCGCTTTGCGCGAGATGTTTTGCGCGCGTCTTGAAAGTGATATCGAGCTTGGGCGCCGCCATCGTCAACCAGCGCGTCAGGTCGGCAGGCGGCGCAGACTCGCAGCCACTTCGGTTGCACCGAGTCCGCGCCGGATTTGCCCGCGACGCGCAATCGAAATTGTACCGTCCTCCTCGGAAACCACCACTACCAGCGCATCCGTATCTTCCGTCATCCCAATCGCCGCGCGGTGCCGGGTGCCGAGTGCAAGGCTCACGTTGGGATTCGAGGAAAGCGGCAGCACGCATGCTGCGGCAAGAATCTGATCACCTTTGACGATAACCGCGCCGTCGTGGAGCGGAGAGCCGCGCATGAAGATGGTTTCGAGCAACTCCGGCGACAGCCGCGCGTACATCAGCCGCCCGCTCTCGACGAATTCGTTCAGTCCGTCGTCCTGCTCGATGACGACCAGCGCGCCGATTCTGCGCGCCGACATCCATGCCGCCGCGGTCGCTATCTCGTCGGCGACTCCGGCTGCCGCGACACGGGCGCCAAAGAACGGACGCGCGCCGACGCGCGTCAAAGCACGGCGTATGTCGGCCTGAAAGATGACAACGAGAATTACGAAAATCGAGCCGAGGAAATTGTTGAGCAGCCAGTTGAGGGTGAAAAGACCGAAAATCTGCGAAGCGACGAAAGCGAGTCCGATTAGCACCATCCCGACGACCATCTGGACGGTGCGCGTGCCGCGGATTAAAAGCGCGATTCGGTAAATCACGTACGCGACGATCAGGATATCGGCTATATCCTGCCATCGCGGCGCTGGAAGTATTCCAAAATAGTTGTGCATCACTCGTATCGCAGCGCGCCTCCGGCCGTGAGCGCCTGCACCGAACCTATCGCAGCCCGTGCCTGGCGCGGTTCGTGGACACGAATAATCGAAGCGCCCATGGCGACCGCAAGTGCGTTGATCGCGATAGTTCCCGCCCGCACGTTTTCTTCGTCACGCCCCGCTGTCGCGCGGATAAAGCTCTTGCGCGATGCTCCTATCAATACCGGATAACCGAGTTCGCTCAAACGGGGCAGCGCCCGAAGCAGCGCGAAGCTCTGCTCCGTCGTTTTGGCGAATCCGAGCCCCGGATCGACGATGATTCTTGAACGCGCAACTCCGCGTCGCTCGGCTTTGAGGGTCGCGGTCCGCAGAAAATCGAAGACCTCCTCGACGACGTCGCGATATTGGGTCAATTCAGTCATCGTCCGGGGAGTTCCGCGCATGTGCATCAGCACGAGCGCACAGCCGGCTTTCGCTGTGACTGACGCGATTTCGGGATCGAAAGCCAGTCCGCTTACGTCGTTAATAATCTTTGCGCCCGCGTCGACGGCGGCCTTCGCGACTACGCCTTTGCGCGTGTCGATCGAAATGGGAGTCGCGACGCGCCGGGCAAGATGTTCTATCACCGGAATAACACGGCGCATCTCTTCTTCGGCGGGTATTTCGGCTGCACCCGGACGAGTCGATTCGCCACCGATATCGACGATGTCGGCGCCCTGTTCGACAAGCTCGAAGCCGTGGCGAACCGCACTGTCGAAGCTGAAGTATCGGTCGCCGTCGGAAAACGAATCGGGCGTGACGTTAAGGACGCCCATCACGGCCGGAAATCGAACCGTTGTCGAATCGGAAAGATGAAGCGCTCGTGGAGCGAGTCGCTTCGGCTCTGTTTTGAAATCGCCGGGCCGCATCGGATCGTGCGCCGGTTTGGGTCCGGCGCGCACCCATCAAGGCCCGGTTATCGGATGATCAGGAATTGACGCAGACGTCAGGCGAGTACCGGCTTGGGAGGCAGACCGGGAATCGGGCTTTCCTCTTCGACTTCGCGGCCTTTGTCCTTGCCGGAAGCCTCCGCCGTCGGCCGAGGCCCCTCTGCACGCGTCGGCTCGCTGGGCGGAACCTCGCGGCCTTCGCGGTATGCCTTCACAATCTCCGCAACCTCGGAGCCTTCAAGAACTTCTTTTTCGAGAAGCCGCTCGGCGACCGTGTGCAACGCCTTGACATTCTCGATCAGCAGGCTGCGCGCCTGCTGGTACGCTTCCTCGACGATGCGCCGGACCTCGCGATCGATCTCGATCGCTGTATGTTCGGAATAGTCCTTGTGATGCGCGATATCGCGCCCAAGGAACACCTGCTCCTCGCGCCTGCCGAAGGTCATCGGGCCGAGTTCCTTGCTCATGCCCCATTCGCAGACCATCTTGCGCGCAAGCTCGGTAGCCTTTTCTATATCGTCGCCGGCGCCCGTCGTCATATGGCCGAAAGTGAGCTCCTCGGCCACGCGCCCGCCGAACATCATCGCGAGCCGCGTCATCAGGTAATCGCGCGAATAAGTGTATCGATCGTCGAGCGGAAGCTGCTGCGTAACGCCAAGCGCCATCCCGCGCGGGATAATCGTGACCTTGTGGACAGGGTCGGCGCCCGGCAGAAGCATCGCGACCAGCGCGTGTCCCGCCTCGTGATACGCCGTGTTGCGCCGTTCTTCGAGCGACATCACCATCGAGCGCCGCTCCGCGCCCATCATGACCTTGTCCTTGGCAAGCTCGAAGTCGCCCATCTCAACCTTGTCTTTGTTGCGGCGCGCAGCAAGCAAGGCCGCCTCATTGACCAGGTTTTCGAGATCTGCGCCCGAGAATCCCGGCGTCGAGCGGGACAGCTTGTCCAGAACAACGTCGCCGCCCAGAGGAACCTTGCGCGTATGCACGCGCAGGATGCCTTCGCGTCCCCGTACGTCGGGCCGCGGCACCACGACGCGACGGTCGAAGCGGCCCGGGCGAAGCAGCGCGGGATCGAGAACGTCGGGGCGATTGGTGGCCGCAACCAGGATTACGCCCTCATTCGCCTCGAACCCGTCCATCTCAACGAGCAACTGATTCAGCGTCTGCTCGCGTTCGTCATGACCACCGCCGAGGCCGGCGCCGCGATGGCGTCCGACGGCATCGATTTCGTCGATGAAGATGATGCAGGGCGCGTGCTTCTTGCCCTGCACGAAGAGATCGCGGACACGAGAAGCGCCCACGCCAACAAACATCTCGACGAAATCGGAGCCTGATATCGAGAAGAAGGGCACTCCGGCTTCGCCGGCAATCGCCCGCGCAAGAAGCGTTTTACCTGTTCCCGGAGGACCTACAAGCAGGACACCTTTTGGGATGCGTCCTCCCAGGCGGGTAAAGCGCTTCGGATCGCGCAGGAACTGAATTATCTCTTCGAGCTCGTCTTTGGCTTCGTCGATTCCCGCAACGTCGGCAAAAGTTATTTTATGCGTGTTTTCGGTAAGCAGTTTCGCGCGGCTCTTGCCGAAGGACATCGCCTTGCCGCCGCCGATCTGCATCTGCCGCATGAAGAAGATCCAGACCGCGACCAGCAGCAGCATCGGGAACCAGTTCAGAAGGATAGCCATCCACCACGGATCACCATCCGACGGTTTGGCCGCTATCTTCACGCCTTTAGCGCGAAGCGTCTTGATCAAGTCCGGATCGTTTGGAGCGTAAGTCCGAAAATGCTCGCCTGTCGATGACACCCCCTGGATGTCGTTACCCTTGATGGTGACGTCGCCGACCTGGCCCTTCTCAACCTGATTCAGGAAGTCCGAGAAGATTATTTCGGGTTCACGCCTCTGCTGCCTGCTGAAGATATTGAACAGAAGCAGAAACATCAGGCCCAGAACGAGCCACAGCGCTATGCTGCGCGAAAACTGATTCATTCCAAACTCAGAATATCACGCCGGTTTTGAGGGGCGCAACGCTGTTTCGGCCCCTGAGTGACGTTCGCCCCGGGCTTTCAGTTACAACAGTGCTGCTTATACATGCCGGGCGACGACAACCGCGACGTTGGAGGTAGCTTCCGTAACTAGGCCTTCGTTCCCGCGCACAACGCCCGGAATCCATGCGATCGCGCCGTTCAGTTCTACGAGCGGATAGGTCGCCCGCCGCGAGCGCGGCACTTTCGCGTCGATGAAAACATCGGTGACCTTGCGATGGCCGCTCATCCCGATGGGGAGAATCCTGTCTCCCGCAAGCCATGACCTGACAAAGAGGCCGTCGCTAATCGAAGGACCGTCGAACAGAGCGCTCATCTTATTGTCGCCGAGCTTCGGTACGTTTCTGGCGGGAACAGTTTTGCAATGGAATTCCCAACCGGCCTGTTCGACAAGCGTTGAACCTTCCGTATTCAGCCTGACGCGTGAGATTGCTCTCGATTGTTCCGCGATAGGTCCGACCCGCAGCGAGTTATACTCCCGAGAAAGCCGTGCTTTGCCGGGCAGATCGATCGAACCTGAGACGGGACCGCGCATCGCCAGTTCGCACGCGGCCTCGACGTGCGAGCGTTCGATTCGCCGCAGACTAGCAAGTCGGCGTTCAAGAAATCGCCGCATCACCTCGGCACGGAGGACGGGGTGAAGCGCACCGAAGGCTTCGATTGCGAGCGAACCGTCGGGACGCATATTCTTTTCGAGCTCGCGCATCGCAAGTTCAGCAGTCAGGTAATTCGTCGCGCGCATGTCGCGGGCGAGGTCCGCGAGACGCGCGGAAATGCCCGGAGCGTATTCGCGCTCGAGCATCGGAAGGAGCTCGTTTCGAATCCGATTTCGCGCGATCGCGGGCGATTCGTTGCTGCTGTCGCTAACGTAAGCGCTCCCGAGAGCATCAAGGTAGGCAACAATATCGGCGCGACTGACCGACAGGAGCGGACGGATGAGCATCCCCGGCCCGCGCTCCGCCATCCCGCCGAGGCCCGCGATCGAGGCCCCGCGAAGCAGCCGCAACATCACGGTTTCCGCCTGATCGTCGGCATGATGTCCGAGAGCGATATGCGACGCCCCAACATCCGTCGCTACTCGCGTCAAAAAATCGAGTCTTGCCTCTCGCGCTCGCTCTTCGAGGTTGGGCATCGAAGCCCGAAGTCCGTCGGCGCGCCCGACATGAAGCGCGACGTCGTGTTTGGCGGCAAGCTTGCGCACGAATGCTTCGTCGCGATCGGATTCGGCGCCGCGGATTCCATGATTGAGATGCGCAGCCGAGACGCGGATCCCAAGCCGTTCGCGAAGGGCGAGCATCGCGCGCACAAGCGCTACGGAGTCGGGTCCACCGGAGAGTGCAACGAGGATATGCGCTCCTCTTTCGACTCCGATCAGCGCCAGAACGCGCCCTACGCGACGCTCAAAATCGACGATTCGCCTCGCAGCCATGGGCAATAGAGAGCGTATGCCCGCGCGAGGATCGCGCGCAATCCGGTTCGGGGCGAGAGCGATGATTGGCCAGGAAGCGATTTCAAAAGCAGACTTCGCGAGACAAGATCGTGCGCGGTTTGACAATAGAAGGGAAACAGGTCATTTGTGCGCGATGGTTCATGAATTTAGATTCATGAACTATAATTCATGAGACCTTCGCTACGAGAGAAACGTCGCGGCGAACGCGAGGCGCGCGCCCGGAAGATTCAAGCCGCCGCGAGACGCGTGTTTGCAGGCCACGACGCCGACGCTGCGACTATTGAGATGATCGCGCGCGAGGCGAAAGTCGCGGTCGGAACCATCTATCTGCACTTTTCCTCGCGCGACGAGGTCTACCTGAACTTTGCGATCGAGAATGCCGAGCGTCTGCACGCGCGCTACCTTGAGGTAAAATCGCGCGGTTTGGATCCGCTCGAAGAACTGCTGGCGCTGGCCACGGCTTATATCGATCATCTGCGAAGCGGCAACGATCCCTTCCTGTCTTCTCATTCGGTCAATCACGCGCAGATCCGCAAGCGGCTTCGCCGGGCGGTTGAAATCAGAAGATTCAATCAACTGGTAAAGCTGAGCACCGAGTCGTTCAAAATGTTTGAGGGAACCGTGCGTAGGGCTTGCGATGCCGGATTGATTGCAAATCCCCTGGGCCCTACCAAAGCGACCGCGCTCCTGTGGGCAATCCTTAACGGCTCGTTCGTGTTGATGGGAGACGGCGAGTTCTTACGCGAGTTGACGGGGCTCGATCCGGCGCAGTTCGTGGAACAGATGTTCGAAGCGCATCTCATGACGATCAGGAAATGAAGACCGAGCCCGACCTGCAACATCCGGAAATTCATGAGGGAGATTCTTAATGGCAGACGCAGTGAACCTTGAAAATGCCTCCGCGCGGGAAATCGTGCGCATTTACAACGACCTCCTGTGGAATGAGAAGCGCACCGATCTTGTCGAAAAGATCTGCGCCAATCCGATGGTTCGGCACGACCCCAACAAGTC
>DASPQU010000157.1:0-5634 GCA_035624805.1 Binataceae bacterium (SeqCode)
GGAACGATCAACGGACTCGGCGAGAGATGCGGCAACGCGAACCTCGTGTCGATAATCCCCGACCTTCAGCTCAAGATGGGCTATCAGTGCGTCGCGCCCGAGAAGCTCAAGGCGCTGGCTGAAACGTCGATGCTGGTCTCCGAGCTGGCGAATATCGCTCCGTTTTCTCGTCAACCGTATGTCGGTCGAAGCGCGTTCGCGCACAAGGCGGGATTGCATGTATCGGGAATCCAGCGCGATGCGCGAACCTACGAGCATATCGATCCGTCGCTGGTCGGAAACGATCGCCGCGTACTGCTCTCCGAACTCTCCGGACGCGCCAACATCATGTACAAGAGCAAGGAGTTCGGACTCGAAATCGAGCCAAGCAACGAGAAGATCGGCGTCCTGCTCGACGAACTGAAGCAACGCGAGAGCGACGGATACTCGTTCGAGGGTGCGGACGCTTCGTTCGAGCTTCTGATGATGCGCACGCTGGGGATGGCGCGTGAGCATTTCAGTTTCGTCAACTTCCGCGTTTTCGACGACAAGTGGCACGAGGACCAGGCGCCGTTCAGCGAAGCTGTCGTGGTGATCGAAGGTCCCGACGGACGCCGCTCGCGCACCTCTGCGATCGGCAACGGCCCCGTCAATGCGCTCGACTCCGCGCTGCGCAGCGCGCTTGTTCCGTATTATCCGTCGCTCGAATCGATGCAGCTTGTCGATTACAAAGTCCGCGTGCTGGACAACGGCCACGGCACCGGCGCGCGCGTGCGAGTTCTTATCGAGTCGACAGACGGCAAACGTCGATGGGGTACGGTCGGAGTGTCGGCTAACGTCGTCGAGGCGAGCTGGCAGGCTCTCCTCGATTCCGTCGAGTACAAGCTCCACAAGGATAACGCGAAGCCTCGCATGAAGCCTGCCGCGTCGGAGAACGGGCACCGCACCTCGCGACGCTCGTCTCGCGGCGAATCGACTGGGGCGAGGGCCTAGACGGAGTTGCGGAGCGGGCGTAGGTTCGAGCAATGAGCATTCTGTCGCGAATGCGCGAGGATATTCAGGCGGCGTTCGATCACGATCCCGCCGCCCGCAGCACGCTCGAAGTTGTGCTGACGTATCCCGGCCTGCACGCCGTATGGGGCCATCGTGTCGCGCACTGGATGTGGCATCACCGGCTGCGCCTCCCCGCACGAATCCTGAGCGATATAGGCCGTTTCGTGACAGGAATCGAAATCCATCCCGGCGCGATAATCGGTCGACGCGTTTTCATCGATCATGGGATGGGCGTGGTGGTCGGAGAGACCGCGGAAATCGGCGATGACGTGCTGATCTATCAGGGTGTCACGCTCGGCGGCACCAGTCTCAAGAAGGAAAAGCGCCATCCGACGATCGAAGATCACGTGCTCATCAGCGCGGGCGCTTCGGTGATCGGACCGGTTCGCATCGGGCGCGGAAGCAAGATAGGAGCGGGCGCCGTCGTCGTCTCGAATGCGCCTCCGTACTCGACCGTCGTCGGCATTCCGGGCAAGGTCGTCGAGGGTGAACGCGCGCGCCAGGATGTACGCGAGCTCGATCAGACGCGTCTTCCCGATCCGGTCGCGCGTGCGATCAGCCAGCTCACTGACAAGCTCAACGTGATGATCGCGCGGGTCGCCGAGGTCGAGGAGCGTCAGGATTGCCTCGAAGACAAGCTAACGGCGTCGGATGATAAGACCGAGTCGTCGCGGCACTCGGAAGCTTCACTTCAAAAGATTTGAGCGCAGTCCTTCGGCTTCGCTCACCAAATCGCCCCGGCGATTGATGAACATTTACCTCGACAACAATTCGGGCGCGCCGATGCGGCCTGAGGCGCGCGATGCGATGCTCCGATTTATTGAGAGCGGCGCGGCGAACCCGTCTTCGGTGCACATTTCCGGGCAAAGTGCGCGCCGCGCGCTTGAGGGCGCGCGTGCGCAGGTCGCGCGAAGTATGGCAGCCGATCCGCGCCGACTTGTGTTCACCAGCGGCGGCACGGAATCGAACAATCTGGCGATTTTTGGGACACTCAAAGCGCATCCGCATCGAAGACGGATCGTTACGTCGTCCATCGAGCACTCATCGATTCTCGCGCCAACGGCTGAACTTGAAACCCAGGGATACAACGTTGAGCGAATCGCGCCCGACGCGTCAGGCCTGATCGATCCGGACCGGATCGCCTCTGCAATCGACCGCGATACGGCGATCGTCAGCCTCGGCCTCGCGAACAGCGAGACTGGGGCTATTCAGAATCTCGAATCTGTCGGAGCGCGCGCGCGCGAATGCGGCGCGATTTTTCATATCGACGCGGCGCAGGCGTTGGGCAGGATGCGTCTCGATGTGGCATCGATGGGATGCGATCTGATGACCCTGAGCGGACACAAGATCGGCGCTCCGGCGGGAATCGGCGCGCTCTACGTCCGCGATGCGAGCATCATAGCGCCGGCGGCTCTCGGCGGGCCGCAGGAAGCCGGTTTGCGAGCCGGAACGCAGAACGTCGCAGGAGCGGTGGCGTTCGGCGCGGCAGCGGAAATCGTGAACGATCATCTGGACGAGGAAATCGCGCAGCAGCGTGATCTCAGCGCGTTGATGTTGCGTAGCCTGCTCGATTCAATTCCCGGTCTGCGGTTGAACGGTCCGGTCGATCGGCGTATCGCCAACACGCTCAACATCACGTTCCCCGGCGTGCTCGGCGAGACGATGCTTCTGGCGCTTGATCTCGAAGGCGTCAGGGTGTCGATGGGATCTGCGTGTGCGGCAGGCGCGGTTGAGCCGTCGCATGTTCTGCTTGCGATGGGACTAACGCGTGCCGAGGCGCGATCATCGCTGCGGATCAGCCTGGGATGGGCGAACACGCGCGACGAGATCGAAAGCGCGGCGTCAATCATCGCGCGCGTATGGCGCCGGTTAGCCGAAACGCCGTCAACCCGCGCGTCCGCCGAGGTGGCGCGATGAAGCGTCGCGTCGTAGTCGCCATGTCGGGTGGGGTGGACAGCAGCGTCGCGGCGGCGATTCTAAGCGAGCAGGGCTACGACGTTGTGGGAGTCGCGATGCGCCTTGCGGATGGAGGCGACGGCCCGTCGTATCGCGCGCGTCGCGGAGCGTGCTGCTCCTATGAGGATTTCGAGGACGCGCGCCGCGTGGCGGAGCGCCTCGGGTTCCCGTTTTACGTCGTCGATATGCGCGAAGAATTCGAAAATCGCGTCATCGGAAATTTCGTATCGGAGTATCTTGCCGGCAGAACGCCGAATCCGTGCGTGATGTGCAATCGCGAGATCAAGTTCGATCGATTGTGGGAACGCGCGCGTGCGCTCGACGCCGATTTCATCGCGACCGGACATTATGCGCGAATCGAGCGATGCCCCTGCGGGGAATATCGACTGATGCGCGCGGAGGATTCGTCGAAGGATCAGTCGTATTTCCTTTTCTCGATGAACCAGTCCCAGCTTTCGCGCACGCTGTTTCCGCTTGGTGCGATGACGAAGGCTGACGTCCGCCACCGCGCGCGATTGCTGGAGCTCGTCAACGCTGATAAGGCCGAGAGTCAGGAAATCTGCTTCGTCGCGGATAACGACTACGCGGGATTCGTCGAGCGCGCTGCCGGCGACGCCATCCGAACCGGAAATGTCGTCGGTTCCAACGGCGCGGTGCTCAGCCGTCACAACGGGATACATCGCTTTACGGTCGGACAGCGCCGCGGGCTGGGAATCGCCGCAGGTGAGCCTCTCTACGTTCGCGAGATTCGTCCCGGCACGGGCGACGTTGTCGTCGCACCTTCGAGTGAGCTTCGCTCGCGCGGACTTGTGGCGCGCGAAGTGAGTATGGTCCGTGATCCCGCGTCCGACTCGATAGCGATCGAGGCCCGTATCCGATACCGTCATCCGGATATTCCCGCGACGCTTCGCATGGGTAGCGACCGTCGCGCAGAGGTGATTTTCGATAACGGAGGCCCGGCTGTGACCCCCGGACAGGCCTGCGTTTTTTACAATGGGAACGAAGTTCTCGGCGGCGGATTTATCGAGAGCGCGCTTTAGAGAATGACGATGCGGTTCGCGATTGCAACACTCGGATGCAAGGTCAACCAGTACGACTCGGCTTCGATCGAGTCGCGGCTGGCGGCCCTCGGCTTCGAACGCACGGAGTTCGACCGGCCCGCCGACGTGTACATCGTCAATACTTGCACCGTCACGGATCGCGCCGATGCGGAGAGCCTCAGGATTGCGCGGCGGGCGCGACGCCTCAATCCGAATGCACGGGTCGTGATGACCGGATGCCTTGCGCAGGCGAGCCCGGATTCCCTGGCGCGCCATCGCGAGGTCGACGCAATCGTCGGCCTGGGTCGTCCGCGAGATCTCGAACGCGCGGTCTCGGGAGAGTCGGGCGACCGCGTGATGGTTTCGAATCTGCGCAAGGAGCGCGCGGAAATTGACGCGACGCCGGTCGTATTATCGGGTCATTCGCGCGCGTTCCTGAAGCTTCAGGAAGGATGCGATCAATTCTGTTCGTTTTGCATTGTGCCGTTCTCGCGCGGCTCTTCACGCAGCGTCGAACCGCGCAGGGTGATCGCGGCGCTCGACGATCTGCACGAGCGCGGATTCAAGGAAGCGATTCTCTCGGGCGTCCATCTTGGTGGCTACGGCAAGGATCTCGATCCGGCCATCGAGCTTCGCGACCTGCTCGAAATGATCGAAGAGCGAGCACCCACGATGCGAATCCGTCTGAGCTCGCTCGATCCCGAAGAGCTAGGCGACGAGATCATCGACATCGTCGCGCAAAGCAAAAAGTTCTGCCCGCATTTCCATCTACCGCTTCAAGCCGGCGAGGACGAAACGCTTCAAGAGATGCGCCGACGATACGATACGCAGCACTATCGCGGACGCGTCGAGCGGATACTGGCGCGCATGCCCGACGCGGGCATCGGTACTGACATTATCGTCGGATTTCCCGGCGAGACGGCGCGCCGATTCGAAGATTCGCTTCGATTCGTTGAGGCCTTGCCGCTTGCGTACTTTCACGTTTTCCCATACTCGGTTCGCGCAGGCACGACAGCGGCGAAAATGCCGGGTAAAATCGGCGCGACCGAAATCAAGCGTAGGGCGTCCCTGATGCGGGAGCTTGGAGATCGCAAGCGGCAGCTATTCGCATCGCGCTTCGTTGGGCGTACACTTAAAGTATTGCTTGAGGAACGCGGCTCGCACGGCTTGCTTGAAGGGTACAGTCGAAATTATCTGAGGGTATTGACCAGTGGGGTGGAAGGCCTGACTAATCAGGAAATCGAGGTGGAAGGAACGCTTGTCGAACGCGGGCAACTGGTTGGCAAAATTGCTGCGGCTCGGCCGCAGGCGGCCAGCCCGATCGGATGACGCCGCTGAAGATATCGTAAGCGAATTCGAGCGGCGTCTCGGTCACAAATTCTCAAATCCTGAACTGCTGCATACTGCCTTGACCCATCCGAGCGCGGCTGTCGGCAGCGATAATCACTACGAACGCCTCGAGTTTCTTGGCGACGCGGTGCTCGACCTTGCGATAGCAGACATGCTGATGCGCAGATTTCCGGAAGCCAAGGAAGGTCCGCTCTCCAAGCAGCGTGCTTCGATCGTCAATGGGCGCACTCTCGCGCTCAAGGCTCAGTCGATCGGG
>DASPQU010000158.1:0-2381 GCA_035624805.1 Binataceae bacterium (SeqCode)
ATCGGTCCGCTTGAGAAAAATCCAACCACGCAGCAGCTTGTGAAGTACGCGGGCGCGTCGGGCGATTTCTATCAGATTCACTACGACAAGGATTTTGCGCTCGCCAACAAGCTCCCGGGCGTTATCCTTCACGGGGCGCTCAAGAACGGATTTCTCGCGCAGCTTATGACCGATTTCGCGGGCGAGCACGGATGGCTTCGCAAGCTTTCGGTGCAGTATCGCGGGATGGATCAGCCCGGATCGAAAGTCCTCTGCAAGGGCAGGGTCACGCGCAAATACGTTGAGAACGGCGATCACCTCGTCGATTGCGAAGTCTGGCTGGAAAACTCCAAGGGCGAGAAGACCACTCCCGGCACTGCGACCGTTATTCTTCCGTCGCGCAGCGGCGCGCACTGATGAGATGGCGGTCAGAAGGCGCTATGCACCGCGCGAACTGAACGCCGCCGACATTGCGGGCGGCCGCACCGATCCGCACTACAAGCGCGTCCTTGTGCGTCTGCTCGCGGCGCACGCGCTCGCCGAAAAACTGACAGCAGCGGGATATCAGCGCGCGCTCGACAATATCGCCGACCCGGCGCTGCGCCCGACGATCGAAAAGAATCTCGTCGAGGAACGCAAACACGCGCGTCTCGTATATCGCGTGCTGGGCGAACTCGGGATCAGCGACGAAGCTGCCGATCGGATGATGATTCCGGTCATTAAATTGCCGTCGTTCGCCGCGCCGCGCCATTTCGCCGCGCACACCGCCGACGAAATCGATCTGCTGATGGGCAGTCTCGCTCTCGATATGACGGGCCTGCTGATGATCGGAATCAACTATCGCGATTCGAGCTACGCGCCGCACAGCCGGGCCGCCGAGATCATCGTCGAAGAGGAAGCGGATCACGAGGTGTTTGCATCCGAACTGCTGAGCCGCACGATCGAGAAATACGGCGCCGCGCGTATCGAAAGGGCGCTCGGCGAATGGCTTCCGCGCGCGGTCAACTTTTTCGGTCCGCCCGGGAGCGGCTTCACCTACGACTGCCTCCAATTTGGACTGAAGGCGCGCGACAACCAGGACCTGGCCGAACTTTACCTGTCGATGCTTCAGCGGCGCGCGGAACAGCTCGGAATCAATCTGCCGCGGCTCACTTCCGAATACCCGCACGCGCTCGCGTAATCGCGTTATTCCAACTCAAGCGCGCGCAGCGCAAGCCCGCGCGCCACCGACGTGAATTCGTTTCCCATCCGCAATTTCTCCGCGCCGAAACGGCTCAGGAAAATTTCGCGCACGGCGGGAACGAACGACGATCCGCCGGTCATGAAGACCGTGTCGATATCGGTGGGAACCGCGCCCGCAGCCTCCATCACGCGATCGACGCATCCCGCGATTTCGTTCAATTCACGTTCGATCCATGTTTCGAAAGCTTTGCGCCGCACCGGCTTGCTGATGGCAATCGGAGGATCGGAGAAAGTGAAAGCGGTTTCCTCTGATTCGGACAAACCGATTTTCGTTCGCTCGATCGATCGAAACAGCATGTATCCGAGATCGTTTTCCACGATGTGGACCAGCGCCCGGATCTTTTCGGGTTCGAGCGCCTGTCGCTCCAGATCGCGCAGCCGTTCCATCGTCGCGCGCGCCTTAAGAAACGAAAAGTAATGCCATCGTTCAAGCTGCGCATAGAAGGAGGTCGGCATCGGCAGCACCTGCCCGTACGGTGTTTTGTATCGGGAGCCCCGGCCAAGTTCGGACGCGACAAGATGGCGCACGATTTCGCCGTCGAATGCGTCGCCGGCGATCGCGACGCCGTCGTTGGCGAGAATGTCGTAGCGCTGTTGCGAGGAGGTACGGGGACAGATGCGCACGATCGAGAAGTCGCTCGTGCCGCCACCGAAGTCCGCAACCAGAATCAATTCGTCGGTCGCGATCGTGCTCGCATAGTGATACGCGGCCGCCACCGGTTCGTATTCGAAGATGACGTTGCGAAATCCCGCGCGCCGCAGCGCGACTTCAAGCCTCGCCGTCGCGAGGTCGTCGTCCTCTTTGGTTCGCGCGGCCGAAAACCGCACCGGGCGCCCGACTACGATTCGCTCGGGCACTTCGCCGAACTGCTCGACAGCGGGACGGCTGAGCGCCACGAGAATCGGCGTGATCAAATCTTCGAGCGAATACATGTTTCCCATTATGTTGGTGTCGCGAAAAAGGCGATCGGCCAGAAACGATTTCAGCGATTGGATCAGACGACCGTTGGCGCCCGACAAAAGATATTGCGCGATAGCCTGGTTGCCGGCGTAAACTCCCGGCTCGCCTGCTTCGGGCTCGGCGGCGAAGAACAGGATCGACCGCATCGTGTCGGATGTATCGCTGCCGTCGATTGACGCGAAGCGCGCAACGCGCGGCT
>DASPQU010000159.1:0-7581 GCA_035624805.1 Binataceae bacterium (SeqCode)
GTGATCAGCGCGTCTCCCCAGGACTACGAGACCCTCAAGAGGATCATCACCGAACTCGACGTACCTCGCGTGCAGATCCTCGTCGAAGCGATTATCGTCGAAATCAGCGTCGAGCGGACGCGTTCGCTGGGAATAGATCTCACGTCTTCAACCGGCATCTCCAACAGTATCCTCGGATTCGGCCAGGTGAATACAAGTCAATTTCAGAACGCCTTGGGCAATCCTCTTGGAATACAGGGACTTGCACTCGCCTTGACATCGTCGGCGTTATGTACGGTTCCGACTGCGGCTGCAAACGTTACGACGGGAACGGGTGGAACGACGGTCTCCGGTACGACCACCGGGACGACTGCGAACGTACCTTGTAGCATGGCCTTGCTGCAGGCGCTCGAGACCGATACGCATGCGAACGTCCTGTCAGCTCCGACTCTGCTGACCGCAGACAACGAAGAGGCAACAATCGTTGTAGGCCAGAACGTACCCTTCGTGGGATCAGCGTCGGCGAACTCGGGCCTCCCTGGTCAGATTTTCAACTCCGTTCAGCGTCAGAACGTTGGTATCACGCTCGATATAGTTCCGCAGAGTTCCGAAGGCGGCTACATACGGCTCGACATGTACGAGGAGGTCTCGAACGTTCTCGGCAATACCGCCAATAACCCCCTTGGCCCAACTACTACCATCCGCGATGCTTCAACGACCGTTTTCGTTCAGAACCATCGCACTGCGGTCGTCGGCGGGTTGATTTCGGGCAACGAGAACTATAACGCCACCGGAATACCCTGGATTTCCGACATTCCAGTGGTTGGAAATCTGCTCAGCACCAAGGGTACGGATCGAACCAAGGACAACCTGTTGGTTTTCCTAACACCACACATTGTCCACGACAAGGCCGACTTGCGCGCTCTTGCGCTCGATCAACGACAGCAATTCATCAATTCGATCGGTCCATCCGAGCTTCACAGGATGCCGGCGAGCCAGGTCCGGGAGCTCTACAAACCCTCCTTCTCGGTCGCGGTTCCTCCGGCAGCCGACCTGACCGGACCGGCTGCGGCGGCTGCAGGCACGCCCCCAAGCGCTTCACCTGAACCTCCCGAAGGATCGACAAGATCTCCGGGCGCCACGCCTTTCAATACCGAAGAGATTGGTCCGTCCTCTTCGGTAAACCTGCCTCCGGGGACTCCGATGGTCGCAACCGAAACCGGTGCGCCCGCATCGTTCGAGGCTCCTCCCGGAACGCCGAGGCGTCTGATTCCGCTTCGCACGGGCAGCACGCCGGATACCGGAACGAGCGTCCCCTCAGGTTCGCCGATATCGTCCAGTGTCGTTCCAGCCGCGCCGTCAGCGTCAGGCGCCGTTGCAGCGGCGGGAGCAACCGACTAGCGATGGTTCGAACAGCCAACAGATGACAGATCGGACGGGCCGGATTCGCCGATGCGGATTCGGCCCGTTCGCTTCCACCGGCCGAGACCCGCCGCCCGCGCTACTCGCAAACCCAGCGAATCGATGCCTCGACAGATCGGAAAATTTCACGCGAGCGTGGAGTATGCGCCGATCGCAGCGTTCGTTCGCCTGATGGCGAAGATGCCTCTGGAGCGCGCCGTACGATTGGGAGCGCGGATGGGGGGAACTGTGATGCGGCTGGACATCATGAACCGCCCCATCGCGATGCGAAATCTCTCAATCGCCTTTCCCGATTTGACCAGCGCAGCGCGGCTTAAGATTCTTCGCGCGATGTATCGAAGCTGGGGCCGCATGTTTGCCGAGTTCGCACACTCGCACGAACTCGATCGCAGCAATATCGAGCAATTCGTCACTTACGATGGATTCGAAAATCTCGAAGTCGCCCAGAATGTCGCCGGACGGCGCGGTCTTCTTGTTCTCACCGCACATTTCGGCAACTGGGAACTGCTGCCGCTGGCGCATTCCATCTATGGGAATCGAATCGCGATCGTGCATCGCCCGCTGCGAAATCCGCTGGTCGATTTGGCGGTGCGCGAGGCTCGGATGCGATTCGGCAATGAGGTTATCGAGCGAAAAAACTCCGGCCCGCTAATCCTTAAATACATTCGCGATAAGTGGCAGGTCGCGGTCGCCCTGGATCTCGACGTGCGCGACGGCGTGTTCGTGGATTTCTTCGGGATGCCCGCCTGCACCAGCGATGGGGTCGCGAGGATCGCGATGGCGACGGGCGCGCCGGTTCTGCCCGCCTTCATGGTGCGCGACGGACATTCGCTCCATCATCGAATCACAATTCTGCCTCATCTTGAGATGGTCAAAACGCGCGATCGCGAGGAATGCGTGCGCGAGAATACGCAGCGCATGACGGCTGCGATCGAGGCCGCTATCCGCAAGCATCCGGATCATTGGAACTGGATTCATCGGCGATGGAAAACCCGCCCGCCCGGCGAGGCGCGCTTCTACTAGTCACGACGCGCCTCGAATATGGTGAGCCTGATGCCGGATACCCAAGAGCACAGAGTCGCCGCTGACAGCGACAATCGAGCTTCACAATCGACCGCGGAAAAGCCCGCCGAGCCTGCAGCCGTTTTTTGGCCGGCGTGCGGCGCGTTGTGCGACACCTTCTGGTGGGCGCGCGGCAGCCGTCCCTTCTCCTCTGACAAAGCCTGACGACCTCTCCTTCGCCGCCGGCGACTTGTTCCAATATTCGCAGCGCGCAACGATGCCTTCATGGCGCGCGAAAATCGAAGCGGGACGAAAGCGGCGGGCATTCTGTATGTTGTCGCAACTCCAATCGGGAATCCTGCAGACGTGACGCTACGCGCGCTCGAAACGTTGCGGGAGGCCGACCTCATCATATGCGAGGACACGCGCCGCACGGGGATTCTTCTCGCAGCGCATCAGATCAAGGCCCCGATGCTCAGCAATTTCGAGCACAACGAGGCGCGCCGCCTTCCTGAAATAATGTCGAAGCTGGAATCAGGCGCCAAGCTCACGCTCGTGACCGACGCCGGAACTCCCGGCATCTCAGATCCCGGATTTCGCCTGGTGCGCGCGGCGCGCGCGGCGGGAATCGAGGTCAAGGCGATTCCGGGCGCATGCGCGGCGATCGCGGCGCTTTCCATCGCGGGCCTGCCGACCGATCGCTTCACATTCGAGGGTTTTCTTCCCGCGCGTGAAGTCGCCCGAATCAAGACGCTCGAGGCGCTGCGGGTAGAGCCTCGCACGATGGTTTTCTATGAAGCGCCGCGCCGCCTGCGCGAGGTTCTCGCCGATATGGCGCAAATCCTGGGCGGACGCCGCGAGGCCGCCGTCGTGCGTGAGATCACCAAAACCCACGAAGAGACGATTCGCGCGACGCTCAGCGAACTCGCGGAGCATTTTCGCAAACAAGACGCGCTCGGCGAGATCACAATTGTTGTCGAAGGCGCATCCGAGCATGAACGCGCCGCGGCGCGCGAAAGCGGTGTTACCGTGCAGGCTCTCGTCGAGGCTGGGATGAGCCTGAAGGACGCCAGCGCCGTTATCGCGCGCCTGACTGGCGCCTCACGCCGCGAGATCTATCAGCAGGCGCTCCGGAGTCGCGGCGAATCGTAGCGTAAGCGAATTCCGTCGCTATTCTTACAGGCGCACCACTCACGGTGTGTAGATGTCCGTGCTCCTCGACAGAGCGCCGGGAACACCCCCGTCTTGGCCCCCCGCGATAAGCACCTGCCCGTTTGGTAACAGCGATACCGTCGCGTATTCGCGCGATACGCTCATGCTCGGTGTCGAAGCCGCGAAGGTGTTGGTTGCGGAGTAGTAAATTTCGGTGCTGGTGTCACCGCCCGCTATCAGGACATTGCCCGTCAGCAACAGCGTCGCGGTCGCGTACGCACGTGCGACATTCATAGTGGGCGTCGAGGTGGCGAACGTGCTGGTCGAGGGGTCGAAGATATCGGTGCTGGCGAGGACAGGGACCGAGAGGTGAGGGTTATAGCCGCCCGCTATCAGAATCGCACCGTTGGGCAAGAGCGTCGCGGTCGCGTTCGCGCGCGCAACATTCATGGTGGGCGTTGACGTTGCGAATGTATTGGTAGACGGGTCGTAAATTTCCGTACTAGCCAGGCTATTCCAGGCGGAACTACCGTTGGCAACCAGAAAACCGCCAACGATAACGACCATGCCGTTGGGCAGCAACGTCGCCGTCGCCCCTGCGCGCGCGATATTCATGCTGGGCGTCGACGCGGCGAACGAGTTAGTGGATGGGTCGTAGATCTCCGTGCTGGCCAGGCTATCGCCGGACTCATCAAGGCCGCCGGCTATCAAAACCTTGCCATTGGGCAATAGCGTAGCGGTGGCCTGCTCGCGAGCGATATTCATGCTGGGCGTTGATGTGGCGAACGAATTACTCGACGAATCGTAGATTTCCGTACTGGCCAGAGTCGAAGGACTCGGTGGAGAAACGGTAAAAGAAGGTTCGCCGCCTGCGATAAGGACGGAATCGTTTGGCAGGAGCGTTGCCGTTGCATACGCGCGCGCAACGTTCATGCTCGGCGTGGACGTCTCGAATGTGTTGGAAGTCGGATCGAAAATGTCTGTGCTGGCGAAAGCGGGATAGGGACGCCCAATCCCGCCGCCGGCAATAAGGACCTTGCCATTGGGCAATGTCGTGGCGGTCCCGCGGGCGTGTGCCGAATACATATTGGGTGTCGTCCAGTACGGCGCGAAACTACCGCCGGGGCTGAAGACAATCGCGCCGCTTGTCAGATCTTCGAACTTGCGCGGGTTGCTCGTGTAGTGACCGGGAAGGCTAAAGTCGCGCTCGTACTGGTACCATCTGCCGGCGGCGAAGTTGTACAAAATGGGGAAACTACCCGATCGGTGTAAAGCCACGCCGGGAAGATGAAATCGTACATGTACATGCCGTTCGCGGCGTTGCCGGCATCGACGACGTATTCGAATCCAAGATCGTCGTGATACAGGTACGGAAAGAAATCGTAGTTGTAGTAGCCGAAGACTTGCCCGCTCGCGAACCCGAGGTAATACCAGTTCTGTCCGAGCGAAGCTTCGCCGCTGAAGAATCCGGGATGACCGATCGCCGGATTGCCCGGTGAGGCGTGGATCGGTTTCGGCTCCGCGAGGCAGAGCGAAACGGAAAGAACCAGTCCGAGTAGCGATGCCGTTTTGGCAACTGATTGTCGCACACCGAACCTCCAACAGTCAGTGAATCATACGCTTTCCCTTTTCCTCAACGCAAACGCGAATTTTCCGGCATTGTCCGATAGAAGAGCATTGGCCGAGAAATTCAAAGAATGACGTTGGCGTCTCCATTCTTTCACTCGCCCGCACTCATATTCTTTCTTAGCCGTCTTGCGCAGATTGGTCACAATGAGATTCAATGCGCTGAAACAAGTGGTCGACGGCGATGGCGACGAAGCGGAAAGGCATCCCTGCGCAAAGGTCGAGCGCGGGTCTGGCGGCGGGCGAAAAGCTGCGCGTGCTCGTGATTCACGGGCCCAATCTCAATCTTCTCGGCGAGCGCGAGCCCGAAATCTACGGGCGCACGCGGTTGTCCGATATCGACGCTGAGCTCGCCAGACTCGGCGAGGAAATCGGCATTTCAGTGGAATGCTTTCAGTCAAACAGCGAGGGCGACATCGTGACGCGCCTTCAGGGGGCGCGCGGTAAATTCGACGCTCTCCTCATCAACCCTGCCGCGTATACGCATACCAGCGTTGCGATTCGCGACGCGGTCCTCGCGCTCAATATTCCGAGCATCGAGGTGCATCTTTCCAACGTTTATCGCCGCGAGCCGCTGCGCCATCGCTCGATGATTGCCGATATCGTCGAAGCGCGCCTGATGGGATTCGGAGCCGAAAGCTACTATCTTGGTTTGCGGGCGGTACGGGGGATCGTGGCGGCACACGCGCGCAAATCGGGCCTCGCTGCCCGACCGACCCCGTCGTAAGACTTGCAGGCCAAAACCTCAAAATCCGAAAAACGGCTGACAAAAATGGACGCTCGCGAACTGAGATCGCTCCTCACCCTGATGGAAGAGCATGGGGTGATTGAGCTCGAAGTCGAGGACAAGAAGGGAAAAGTCAGGCTGGTCCGCGGCGTTGTGGGGCTGCATCACGATACAGCGCCAGCGCACGCGACCGTGGCGATAGCGCCGTCCATAGCGCCCTCGCATCCCAAACCGAAGGCGAAGGGAAAAGCCGCTTCGACCGCGGCTCCAGCCGGTCAGGTCGAACTGGCAGAGAATCAGAAATTTGTCGAAAGCCCGATGGTCGGCACGTTCTATCGCGCCGCGTCGCCCGATTCCGACCCGTTTGTCGAAGAGGGGTCGGAGGTACGCAAGGGCCAGCCTTTGTGCATCATCGAGGCGATGAAGATGATGAACGAGATTGAGGCAGACACACCCGGCCGTGTGATAAAAATATTGGTTGAGAACGGGCAGCCCGTGGAATACGGGCAGCCGCTGATGATTCTGGAGATCGCTTAGTACGGCTGCGAAACTCTTCAAGAAGTTGCTGGTGGCGAATCGCGGTACGATCGCGATTCGTATCATCCGCGCGTGTCACGAACTCGGAATCGCGACGCTCGCCGTCTATTCGACGGCGGATCGCGACTCGCTTCACGTGCGGATGGCCGATGAGTCCGTGTGTATTGGACCGCCTCAGGCGGAGGCGAGCTATCTCAATATTCCGGCAATCGTCAGCACTGCGCTGACCTACGGAGCCGACGCCGTCCATCCCGGATACGGATTTTTGAGCGAGAACGGCGATTTCGCCGAGGCGTGCCGCCGCTCGGGTCTGCATTTCGTCGGACCGCAGGCGCGTCACATCCGCCTGATGGGCGACAAGCCGCGCGCCCGTCGAATCATGATTCGCGCCGGTGTTCCGGTCCTGCCCGGCAGCGAAGGCAAGGGCGTGACGGAATTGAAGGACGCGGCCAAGGATGCGAAACGACTAGGATATCCCGTGCTGATCAAAGCCGCCGCCGGCGGCGGGGGCAAAGGGATGCGCGTCGTGCGCGACGACAAGGATCTCGCGCGACTCTTCCCGCTGGCCCGCTCCGAAAGCGAGGCCGCGTTCGGGTCGCGGACGATGTACCTGGAAAAATACCTCGAGCGCGCGCGTCACGTCGAATTCCAAATTCTCGCCGATCAGAATCGTAACGTGATCCATCTCGCGGAGCGCGATTGCTCGATTCAGCGCCGCCATCAGAAAGTGATTGAGGAATCGCCGTGCCCGGTGATGACCTCACGACTGCGCGACAAGATGGGCGCGGCGGCCGTGAGGGCGGCCGGTATTGTCGGATACTCCAACGTCGGCACCGTGGAATTCCTGCTCGCGCGATCAGGTGAATTCTATTTCATCGAGATGAACACGCGCATCCAGGTCGAGCATGGCGTCACCGAGATGGTGACAGGGACTGACCTCGTCAAGGAGAGCATCCGCGTCGCGATGGGCGAGCCGCTGCGGATGAAGCAGCGTCAGCTGAAATTGACGGGCGCCGCGATGGAATTCCGCATTTACGCTGAAGATCCTGTGACTCATCTGCCCAGCCCGGGCGTGGTCAGTAATCATCATCCACCCGGCGGCTTGGGTGTCCGCGTGGAAACAGCGCTGTACGACG
>DASPQU010000160.1:0-2168 GCA_035624805.1 Binataceae bacterium (SeqCode)
CCGCGAGACGGAAACGATATGCGCGACCTCGATGACGCGCGACGCCCGCGAAGGCATCGGCGCGTTCCTCGCGAAACGCCCTCCGAAATTCACGGGCCGGTGAATACGAAGTAGAACGCAGGAACTAGACCGCCGTGGCGAGGCGTTCCTGGCGGTCTCTGACTAGCGCGGAGATTCCTGACACGATCTCTTCCGATGATGCTCCAGACAGGAAAACCGCCGCGACGCCTTCGTGCTTCATCATCTCGGCGTCGGCAGCGGTGATCACCGAGCCACCCAGCACGACCGATGCCTCTGCGTCGAATTCTTCGAGCAATCGCAGCAGCTCCGGGACGTATTGCACGTACTCCCACGAATGGCAGCTCACGCCGATTACGTCGGCATCTTCATCGACTGCGATTCGCACCAGACTGTGCGGAGTGTTGAATCGACCGGCGTAAACGACTTCCATTCCCGCATCGCGCAGTATCCGCGCAACGGCGATCGCGCCCAGTTCGTGCTGATCCATCCCCATCGTGCCGATTACGACTCGTCCGTTTGGCATGGCGCTTCCTCTCAAATCAGCGGCTGAACGACGCCGTGCGGATCGTATGGGAACCCGTATGCCTGTCGGATAACACCCGCCATCTCACCCATCGTCGCCTTTGCCTGCGTGGCCTCGATGACAGCCGGCACAAGATTGTTCCCTTCGAGGACGCGATCGCGAAGCTTCATCAGCGAGGCTCGCGTGCGATTCAGATCGCGGCTCGCCCGGAATTGTCGCAGCGCTTCGATACGCTCGCGGCACGGAGCAATCTTGGTCTCGGACACATCGCGCAGCAGAGTGTCTTCGGCGGGCGGCAGTTGAAAGGCGTTGACGCCCACGACGATATTTTCGCCGCTGTCTATCTGGCTCTGATAGCGCTGCATCTTCTCTTCGAAGAATGCGCGGAACCATCCCGAATCCGAAAGCTTGGCGGGTTCTCCGCGCGCTTCGATTTCCTCGACCATCGTGCGAATCCGCTTTTCCATCTCGTCGGTCAGCGCTTCGACGTAGTACGAGCCGCCGAGCGGATCGACGACCTTGCTGACTCCCGTTTCGGACTCGATTATCTGCTGCGTGCGCAGCGCCACCAGATGCGCCTGCTCGCTGGGCGCGCGCAGCGCCTCGTCGAAGGCGGAAACCTCGATTGCATGTGCGCCGGCCAGCACCAGCGCCAGCGCCTGCGTGGTCCCGCGCACGATATTGTTGGGCAACTGCTGGGCGGTAAGCGTCAATCCCGATGTATGGCTGGTGATTACAACCGACCACGAGCGCGGGTCTTTTGCGCCGAACTCGTCACGGATCATCTTTGCGAAGAGCCTGCGCGTCGCGCGGATTTTCGCGATCTCCTCGAAGAAATCCATGCTGCAATTGACGAGAATCGCGATCCGCGGAGCGAACGAGTCGATGTCGATTCCGCGTTTGAGAACTTCGCGTACCAGGTGGCGAATCTCGATAAATCCGAGCGCCATCTCTTCGACCGCGTTGAGACCCGATTCGCTGAAGTAGTAGGTGTCTTCGATGAACGCGTGAAATCGCGGCATCTCGCGCGCGCAATATTCGATGACGTCTGACGACATTCGGGTGCGCGCCTCGAACGGCATACCGATCGCGTAGGTTACGTCCTCGCAATAGAGCGGGACCAGAATCGTCGAGCCGCGCAGTCGGTTGAGCGCAACGCCGCGCTCCTTCGCCACGATCTCGAGGCCGCTTACGGCGAAAAGCGCGGGCGCCGAGAATGATATCGAGATGTTTTCGAGCGGGATGTCGGCGAGAAGTTCGCGATAATCGTCGCCGGTGGCGAGCGACACGCCTTGAGTGCCGACGGAATTGACGGCCAGCGGGTGGTCGCCGTCGATCATCGATTGCGTCGGGCTGTCTCCGATTACGTCGAGTCCGGTTCCGCCTTTGGCGACCAGATAGCGAAACAGTTCATTGGATCGTTTCGCATCGCCTTCGCCCGAAAGCGTGCGCTGAATCCATCCGCCCTTCGCTACTGCATTGGCGCGGCGGCCGCGGGTGAACGGGAATGAGCCGGGAGGCTCGGATGCGCCATTGGCGCGATCGGCGGGCTCGTAGAAATCTTTGACCGGTATGCCAGATCGCGTGAAGTTGCCGCGAGATTCGCCGTCCATCATCGATGTCC
>DASPQU010000161.1:0-3025 GCA_035624805.1 Binataceae bacterium (SeqCode)
TCGAGCAGGTCGAAGAAGGACGCGCGCGCGGCGGGCGAGGTCTGGCCGCGCACGAAATCGTCGCTCCGATGCCCGGCAAAGTGTTGCGCATCATGGTGCGCGAGAACGACGAGGTTCACGCAGGCGATCCGATCCTGGTGCTCGAAGCGATGAAAATGGAGACGACGATGTCGGCGGAAAGCCCCGCGCGCATCAAGCGCCTGCTGGTGAGCGAGGGACAGATGGTCGATCACGGAGTAGTAATGGTGGAACTCGCTCCCGTCACTACCGATTCATAACCTCGCGGATTTTCACTTCGAGGCCGGCGATCCATTCGTCGAAATCCGCGTTGCGATCGACCACGATTTCGAGCTTGCCGTTTTTCATAATACTCACGCGTCCGGGACTTTCCGTGCGCAGCGGTATCTCGATCGCCTCGCGCGAGATTCCCATCGGATCGATAACGGCGAAGATTCGTTCGATTTCCTTAAGCGTAACTGTCTTCAGCACTGCCGTCGTCCTCGCGGGTGTTGTGGCGTGGCGCGCCCCTACCTAAACTTTCCAGAAGGAGGGGGGATCCGGCAAGCCGGACGATCCAGTATCTACGATTTGGAGTTGCGGGAGGTTTCATCCGTGTTCGGAACCATCAAGAAGATCGTGAAGGACAAGGGATTCGGATTCATCATCCCCGACGACGGTACCGACGAGATTTTCTTTCATCGCTCCCGTCTCGCGCCCAAGGTCTATTTCGAGGATTTGCGCGAGGGCGCCGAAGTTCAGTTCGAAGTGCGCCCGGGCGAGAAGGGCCCGCAAGCGTTCAATCTGCGCTTGCGCTGAGCCGTCGCGCGACCGCTACCGGCGCCAGGCAAGCAGCGTTTCGAAAATTCTCTTCACGCGCGGGGTGAGTCGCGTTCGATTGTAAGCGTCGGCGACTTTGCGAATCGCCTCTGCCTGAGTCGGATACGGATGGATGACCTCCGCCATCCCGCCCAGTCCTACGCCCGCCGTCATCGCGGTCGTCAGCTCCGATATCATCTCGCCCGCGTGACTCGCGACGATCGTCGCGCCCGCAATCCTGTCCGTACCCGCGCGCAGATGCACTCTTACGAATCCTTCCGTCTCGCCGTCGAGGATGGCGCGATCGACCGATGAAAGCGGTTGCGTAATCGTCGTCAGCGCCACGCCGTGCGCGGCGGTCTCGTGCGCATACATTCCGACGTGCGCGATTTCGGGATCGGTGTAGGTGCACCACGGAACCGAGAGGACGCTGGTTTTCGCACGCCCGAAAAACAGCGCATTGCGGATCGCGATTCGCGCGGTTGCGTCAGCGACGTGTGTGAATTTCCAGGGCATGGCGGCGTCGCCGGCCGCGTAGATATTTGGATTCGTGGTTTGGAGGTAATCGTTGACCTTGACGCCTTGCTGCGGATCGTATTCGACACGCGCCGATTCCAGGTTCAAACCCGCGACGGCGGGAGCGCGCCCGGCGCCGACAAGGATTTCGTCGGCGACGAGTTCCTCGCGATTTCCGTTGGCTTCGATCGCGAGGGCCTTCTGCGCGCCGCGTCGCGTCACGCCCGTGATCTTGCATCCGAGGACGATTCGGACGCCGTCGCGAGCGAGCGCGGCGGCGACGATTTGCGCAGCGTCGGGGTCTTCGCGCCCGAGGACCTGGGGCAGCATTTCGAGAATCGTGACTTCGCTTCCAAGACGGCTCAGCGCCTGCGCCAGTTCGCATCCGATCGGGCCCGCGCCGATCACCACCGTTCTTGGTGGAAGCTCGGTGAGCGAAAACACGGTCTCGTTGGTGAGATACCCCGCATCGGCGAGACCCGAAATGGGAGGTGCGCTCGCGCGGGCTCCCGTTGCGATGACGGCGCGAGCAAAGCGAAGCTTCGCGCCTCCAACTTCGACGACGTCCGGCCCCACAAAGCGCGCATCGCCGATGAACACATCCACGCCGAGGCTGCGGAATCGCGATGCCGAATCGTTGGCGGCGAGTTCCGCACGAATCCGGCGCATCCGCTCCATTATCGCGGCGAAATCGACGCGTACCTCGCCGGGCACGTTGATACCGAACTCCGAGGCCCGGCGGATCGTTCCGACCACGCGCGACGCTGCGAGAATCGCCTTCGACGGAACGCATCCGAAGTTCAGACAATCGCCGCCCATCAGGTCGCGCTCGACGAGCGCGACCTTTGCGCCCAATGCTGCGGCTCCGGCAGCGGTCACGAGGCCTGCCGTTCCAGCGCCGATCACGACCAGGTTGTATCGCGGCGCGGGGGCGGGATTTCGCCAATCCGCAGGATGAACTTGCTCGATAAGTTTTTGGTTTTGAGCGTCGAGCGGGGAGATCGCGAGCGATTGCGGCGGCATCGATTCTCCTTCTCAGGTGCGTTCGCGAAGTGCGCGCGCGCCGAGTCGCGAAACGTAAACGGCGACGGTGACGGTCGCGGCGAGTCCGACGACGTATAGAGCCCACTGCGCAGGCGTGCGCGACGCTCCGGACGCGCCCGAACGCGCGAGCGCGCCTCCGACCGATCCGATGTAAACGTACATCATCGTGCCCGGGATGATTCCCAAAGCGGTTGCAACGACGTAATCGCGCAAGCTTACGCCGGTCAGTCCGAACGCGTAATTTAGGAGATTGAACGGGAACACGGGCGAGAGGCGCGTCAGCCCGACGATTTTCCATCCTTCGCGCCCGACCGCATTGTCGATCGCGCGAAATCGTTCATCGCCCGCCAGCTTCGCGGCCACCCATCCACGAGCGAGATAGCGCCCGGTCAGGAAAGCGGCCGTAGCGCCGAGCGTTGCGCCAATCCAGACATAGAAAGTCCCTGCGATGACTCCAAACACAGCGCCTGCGCCGAGGGTCAGCACGGATCCGGGCACGAACGCGACGCATGCCACGATGTAAAGCGCGATAAATACGATCGGCCCGATCGGGCCCATCGCGCGAATCTGATCGAGGGCGCGTGCCAGGACGTCGGCGAGATGAAGAACTCGACCGGCAACGATTATCGCGACGATCGCGACGGCGACC
>DASPQU010000162.1:0-9251 GCA_035624805.1 Binataceae bacterium (SeqCode)
GCGACCGGGTCGCGGCGATACTTAAGGAAATCGGAGTCGACACGACGGTCGTCGCCAAGGACATCGGCTATGAGCTTCGATGCGCCAAGCCAATCCCGTTCGACGTGGACTACACCCGAACTCTGGGCTACGGAGCTGTGCGGTATCTGCTCGACGGTGGTTCCGGCGCGCTAATCGCGATTACCGGGGGGCGCGTTACACCGGTACGCCTGGAACAATTGCAGGATCCTGCAACCGGAAGGGTTCGGGTGCGAATGGTGGATGTAGCCGCTGAGTCATACAAGGTCGCACGCTCTTACATGATTCGTCTTGAATCGCCGGATTTGCGCGAACCGGCACTGTCGCGACTGGCGGCCCAGACAAAACTTTCGCCGAAAACCTTCTGCGAAAAATTCGGGTCGATAATTGACGCGCACGGACATTCGCGCGAAGAAGGCGCCGCACAGGAACGCGAGCACGTCCAACCCGCGACATGACGCGCCCTCGCGCGTGACACCTGCATGGCGCATTGCTAGATTTTTAGCATCCGGAGACCGCTGCAACCTTTATCGGGAGGAGATTCGATGAGGTTCGTTGTCCGCTCCGCGCGCCCGGTCGCGTTCGCGACAGCTCTCAGTTTGGCCGTCTGTGCCGCGACTACGGCTCGCGCTCAGACTCCCTTCTTCATGACGTCTTATTACGACGTTGCCACCTCCACGTCGCCGTCAGCCTCCGGGTACGGCGGCAACGGAAATTCGGGGGGCGTCGGCGACGGCCTCCTGAGAATCGTCAACGGTGGCGACGTGGCGGGCCAGCAGAATGGCACGCTATGCGCGATGATCTATGTGTTCGACGATATCGAGGAGATGCAGGCATGCTGCGGCTGTCCGGTGACGCCGGATGGCCTCCGCACAATGTCTGTCATCAACAACGTAACCAAGAATTTCGGTGTTAATCGCGGCAATCTCAACGCTGGAGTTGTCGATGTCATCTCGACGGGTCCCGATCTGTTTCTGGCAGCTCCGCTACCCCTTCCCGCGCAGATCGGAACGTTGGGTGCGTCAGGATGGGCCTGCGATCCATCGTTCGAGTACGCGTCAACCATCGGGGCCGGCCTCGAACTGCTCGAATTTGAGGACGGCCTCCGTGCCTGGATGTCGCACACCGAGGGCAATTCTCCCGTTCCTGCTACTTCCAGAAACCTCGTGAAAGGCGTCTCGACCGAGGAATTTCAATTCGCGAGACTGGACGACGACCATCTCAACCAGCTTCAGAACTTCTGCTTTTTCCTGATTCAAAACGGCTCAGGTACAGGAGCGTGCAGTTGCGGGTCGGGAGACAGTTTCTCGAAAGCCCCTTCTCCTGCGACCTAAGACCTTCCGGCACGGGTCAATTTGAGTCTGCCTCTCGCTGTCATTCCCGCGCGTCTGATCTGTTCTGCTTGGCGCGCGAAGGAATCCCGGTACGGAGATTATCGCTATTCCGGGACCCCTCGCGCGGCATTTACTGACGGCGCCACTGATTTGGCGATTCGAGACGGGGTCTGAAAAAACGCGCGCGGGGGTGACAAATAAGAGCGCGAGATTCGTGCTCCGGGGCCCAAAGTGAACCAGCGCCGGACCTTCCGGCGCCAAGATCGATGAGGAGTGCCGGCTGGATGGGAATCCAGCCGGTTTTTTTCTTGCCTCCGTTCCGGAATTTAGCAGACCTTTCCATTAAGACGCTATTGGTGCTTTAATCGAGCGATATCGTGGCGTCGACTCCGAATATATTTCTTTCGACACCGTCTCTGCTCCCCGGCCAGATTGGGAATCTCGGCAACTCCGGATGGGAATGTGATCCTTCGTTTCAATTCGGACCAATCATCGGGCTCACAGAAGACGCGGATTTTATCGACGGATTGCGCGCATGGATGACCGCCAGCGAGGGGAACGTTCCCGTCCCGGCCCTGTCGGGTGCGGCCAACCTGGTCAAAGGAACATCGGTCAATGAATTCCAGTTTGCCGGCCTCGACGGTGAACATTGCAGGCAACTGTTCGATTCGTGCCTGTTTCTGATCCAAAACGGTTCGGGAACCGGCGCTTGCAGTTGCGGATCGGGCGACAATTCGTCGAACGCGTCGCAGTCGTGACCGCGCCGCCGTCGGCGTGCATTCTGCTTTCAGCTCGGAGTCGACCTGCTATGGGTCGCGGGCCTGCGATCGATTTGGGCCTGCCGTATCGCGGTCGCCAATTCATTGCTAAAGGAGCCGAGCACTCGACTTAGCGCCGCGGCGCTGGCGTCGGCGTCCGATCCCTTTACCGGCTCACTCAGATTCGATGTTCCGGCCGAAAGCTGTCGACCGGAAGCCGGATCGACGATCGTCCACGATGCGACCAGTCGCGCATTGCCGGTCCAATCGGTTTCAAAGCGCACGACCTGGATGCGGATCTGATAATCAGGCGCAGCACTCCGGTACCAGGGGTAGGCGACTATCGATCGTGTGGCGAGCGATTCGGATAAATTGTTCGACAATGTCTGCGCGAAGCTCTGCGCCAGCGGTTCGGCCCATCGATTGCGCGACGACAGCTCGACGCGATTTTCAGAGACGCGATTCACCATCTGCGAGCGATCCAGATATTCCGGAAAGATGATCGGTCCTAATCCAAGATTCAATCCGCTCGGCGAGGCGGGTGCTGCGCTCGCGGGCAAGCCGTTCGACCGATCCAGGGCCGGGGTCAGCACGTAAAATCGCGACGCGTCCGGACGCGGCCCGAGCACGTTGCATCCGACGCACAGGGTGAGAATTAAGGCTCCTGCGACTGACAGTGCGGATTTCAGGGCGCGTATCATTTGCTGTTTTCGGATGAAGTTCCACGCACCAACGCGCTCGGATTGCGATCGAGCAAATCGGTAAGTTCCTTCATTGATTGCGCCGCTGCCGAAACCTGGTTGAGTGTCGTATTCAACTGGTATGCAAGCGGAGATCCCGGTTCCAGAGCGTCCTGCACGATCACCAGCGTTTTATTCGCCTGCTCCAGCGTTCGCGCCGCATTGTCCGAGGCGGTGCGCACGCTCGCGCTGATCGGTTTGATTTCGTGGTGCAAATCGTCGGCTAACACGCGGATACTATCTGCAGCGCGGCTGAGATTATCGGAACTCTGTTTCAACGACTCGGTCGCTGCCTTCATTTGCGGCGAGCCCGCGAAATCCTTCACCGCGACGAGGGTGGCGTTGAGCGATGTTATCAACGCGGGGAAATCCACCTGCTCCAGCTTTTCCATCACATCCGAAATCACCTGTTGCGCCTGCTGAAGCGGGGTCGGGATGGTGGGAATCTCCTGGTAGGGGGCGCCCTGCGGGAGCATCAAATTCGCCGTTGTGCCGGGATACATGTCGAGCGAGATATAGAGAATTCCGGTGACGAAGCTCTCGTTCGCGAGCTGTCCGCGCAACCCGCGGCTGACTGCATGAGGGATGAATGCATCGTCGCTGAGCTGACGAGCCTGCGGCGGCGCCGCGGACTTGATCATGTCCACTTCAAGATTGACGATCACCGGCACCATCACCCGCCCGCTCGCGTTGCGCACGTCCGCCAGGTTGCCGCCGAGACTGAGCAGGATTTTGTCGACGGATCCCACCGGCACTCCGCGCATCTTCACCAACGCGCCAACGCGCAGCCCGTTGACGCTCCCGTCGAAGAACAGCACATATTTGTACGTCTTACGAAAAAGATCGCGCGATCCGAGCACCACTACCATCAGCAACGCCAGCGCAAGCGCTCCGAGGACGAACATCCCGATAAATCGAGCGCTGACCTTTTTACCCATGGTTCCGCGCCGATCTTTCAAACTGCGCACGCCGGGTCAGAAAACTGTGCACCCGTGGATTATCGCAGTGCTCGAGCAGGTATCTGGGGTTTCCGACCGCGGCCTGCGTGCGGGTTTCAACGTCGAGATACACGCTGTTGGTTCCGATGCGGAAGATGCTCGGCAACTCATGGCTTACGATAACGATCGTAGCGCCCAGATTGTCGCGCAGTTGGAGGATAAGATCGTCCAGCAGTGAGGAGCTTACCGGATCCAGGCCGGACGACGGTTCGTCGAAAAAAAGCACGTCCGGGTCCAGAGCAAGCGCACGTGCGAGCGCGGCGCGCTTTTGCATCCCGCCGCTGATCTCGCTCGGATAGTAGTCCTCGAAACCCTTCAGTCCGACCCACGAGAGTTTCAACGCGGCGATCTCCATGCGCTCCGCGTGATTAAGATCGGTGTACTCTGCGAGCGGCATCGCGATATTCTCCGCCAGCGTCATCGAGCTGAAAAGCGCGCCGCCCTGATACGATACGCCGAAGTTTCGCAGCATCGCATCACGCGTATCCGCGTCCGCGCGCGTGAAGCTTACCCCGTCGTAAAGCACCTCGCCCTCGACAGGCTCATTGAGTCCGATCATATGCCGCATCAGCGTGCTCTTGCCTGATCCGCTCGGGCCCACAATGAAAAAGATGTCGCCGCGATTCACCGTGAAATGAACATTGCGCATCACCACTACTGAATCATAAGCCATCGTCAGGCTGCGCACCTCGATGTGCGGCTTGCCCGGCGTTTGTCCGTCAGCGGCTTGCCGTGCCGGCGCTGCGATTGTGGCTTGTGTGTCCGTCATTGACGCGATGAGGTATATGCGAGTCGGCGCGGGATCATATCCCGAGCGCATTGAAAATCACCGCGAAAAGTCCGCACGCCGTGACGATCATCACGATGCCGGTGACAACCGCGTCGGTCGCGGCCTGTCCGACCGCCGCCGAGCTTCTCCCATACTGGAAACCGCGCAGGCATCCGGCGAACGCCACCAGCGCTCCATACGTCGAAGCCTTGAACAATCCGCCCGCGACGGTTTGAATCCAAAGCGCGTTGGTCGTCTCTTTCATATACACGGCCAGCGGAATGTGGAGAATCGAAACGCCCACCAGCGCCCCACCCAATATCCCGAGCAGATCCGAATACAAGCACAGCATCGGCATCATCAGCACCAGCGCGATCATCCGCGGCAGCACCAGGAAGTCGATCGGCGAGATTCCCATCGTTTGCAGCGCGTCCATCTCCTGCGTAACTTTCATCGTTCCCAGTTCCGCAGCGAAGGCGGCTCCCGTGCGCCCCGCCATGATGATTCCGGTCATCATCGCGCCCATCTCGCGCGCGACCCCGATCGCGACCAGATCCGCCACGTAAATCGACGCGCCGAATTGCTGGAGCTGGATCGCGCCCATGAAGGCCAGGATCACGCCCACGAGAAAACTGATCAGGCTGACTATTCCGAGCGCGTCAGCGCCGCATCGTTGAATCTGGGTTATCAGGTCGATGCGCCGAAAGCGCGCGCGCCCGGTGAACAACCGCCCGAACGAGCGTCCGATCTCGCCGAGAAAGTCGATGCCTTCCTCCGTCGAGCGCCAGAGACGGATGGTGGTCTCCCCAAGGCGAACGACGAATCCCGGCGGCCGGATTTCAGATCGCTTGTCGCCTGTGGCGGAGACGGCTTCGGCAAGGTCGAGCATCTTGCGCGCGCCCTCGGGGAGCCCGCTGTGATCGATCGCGACGTTACGCGCCCGGCATATATCTTCGGTGCGGCCTAGAAAATTGATGAGACTGCTGTCCCAGCTCTGAAGCGCGCGCGAGTCGTAGATAATTCTGCGGGCGCCGGAGCTCAGCTGTCGTTCGACTTCCGCCGCTGACGGCATCCCGTGGCGCACCTTCCATGCGCCGCTCAGGATGACTGTCAACTCGCCGTTGTTCGAACGGTCAAACGATACCCGGCGATCCGCAACCGGCTCGGGCGATGCTCCCATTGCGAGACATCATAGCGGAGAACTCCGCGCTGCGGGATGCGGTTCGGGTCGTTTCGGGAAATGACCGAAGGTTCAGGGCCGACGCCAGGTTTCAGCGGCGCACGCGGCTTTGCAGCGTGTCCGTGCGCTTTAGTTCCGGGAAGAGCGATTCGAGTTTCTTGCGAACCTCGTCGAAATTGATAAACGATTTTTCGAGATATGCCGCCGCGCCTTCTGAAAGAAACGTCGCAGCGTTGGCGACTTTCGATTGAACGCTGATCACGATGATCGCGGTCTTTGGGGATTCGGCGCGAATCGTTTGAAACAATTCCCTCGATGTGAACGAGGGTTCGTCGGGCATCATCAGGTCCATCGTGACAAGGTCCGGCTTTATCGCGTGGAATAGATCGAGAGCCTGTCGCGCATTGCCGGCCTCGGCCAAAATCGTACAGCCAATCCTCTCGAGCCGCTTCGACAACAGCGAGCGAAAGGCGACCGAATCGTCAACTATGAGCGTGTTGACCGCCATCGTCTCCTCATTTCGCGGTCCCTCTACAATGCTATATAGGACACCGTAAAGATCAACTCAGTATACCTCGACGATATCTGATAGATAAGGTTACCGCCTCGTTCTCACGGATTTTTTGGATGCACGTACTCGCTATCGACATGGGGTCGGGAAGTGTCAAAGCGGCGATCATTTCATCGCGCGCCGAAGTCAAAGCCTCTTCACTGAGACAAATCGGGATGCAGTTCGTTGGCCAAAGCGGAGCGGAGCAGGATCCCGCAGAGATGTGGAGCGCCGTCAAATCAGCGGCGCAATCCGCGATTTCCGAGGCACACGTTCCGGCTGAAGAAGTCGCCGCCGTCGTGTGCACCACGCAATGGGCGGTGACCATCCCTGTCGATCGATCGGGCGACGCGCTCGGCAATGCGATTTCATGGATGGACATGCGCGGCGGCCCGTACAGCTCGCGGCTGGTCAATGGATGGCCGAGAATCGCAGGATACAGTGTTGCGCGACTCATGAAATGGATTCGTCTGACCGGTGGAGCGCCGATGCTCAGCGGCAACGACAGCCTCGGTCACATCCTGTTTCTAAAGAATGAACAGCCGGATATATACCATGCGGCGCACAAATTTCTAGAGCCGATGGACTACCTCAATCTCAAGCTGACCGGGAATTTCGCGGCTTCGTTCGGAACGATTTATCCGTACTGGCTCAGCGACAATCGCAATCCGAACAGTATCGACTACGCGCCGGAACTGCTCACGATGACCGGAATCGCGCGGGATAAGCTCCCCGATCTGATGCCGGTCAACGCTGTTTTGGGAACCCTCAAGCCCGACGTTGCGCGCGAACTGGGACTGCGTCCGGAAACTCGCGTGATGATGGGGTCGTTGGATAATCAGGCTGCTGCTATCGGCGCCGGATGTGTGCGCGACTGCGACGGCTACTTCTACATCGGCACGACATCGTGGATGAGCTGTCACGTCCCGGCCAAGAAAACGGACATGATCCATATGATCTCGACGATGCCCGCAGCGTTGGCCGGTCGCTACGCGGTTACGGCAGAGCAGGGTGCGGCGGGGCGATGTATCGAGTTCCTCAAGGACCTCCTGTTTCCGCCGGGCGACGCGACTGCCGTCGCGCCCGCGGATGTGTACGCCTACATCGAGAATCTCGCGGCGGATGCGAATCCCGGAAGTGACGGGCTGATTTTCACGCCGTGGATCACAGGCGTGCTTGCTCCGACCAGCGACAGCGCCACGCGCAGCGCGTTTTTCAATCAGACCGCGCGAACCACGCGATCGCACTACGCGCGCGCCGTCATGGAAGGAATCGGATTCAACCTGCGATGGCTCAAGGGCCACGTCGAGAAGTTCATCGGCAGGCGCTTCGAGCATCTTGCGTTCATCGGCGGCGGCGCGCGTTCCGAAGTATGGTGCCAGATCCTCGCCGATATTCTCGATTGCCCGATTCGCCAGATCGCCGATCCTCGCAATGCGAACGCGGTTGGCGCGGCGATGGCGGCACTGGCGGCGCTGGGCGAAATCCGTCTCGACGAGATCGAGTCGCTGGTCAAAGTGTCGCGCGTCTTTTCTACGAATCCGAAAAATCGCGCGGTTTACGATCGCAACTTTCGCGAGTTCATCGCGTTTTACAATAGAGCGCGTCCCATCTATCGCCGACTCAACGCGGTTGTTTCATCCACGTCGCGATGACAGCCTTCGTAGCGTCTTGCATCTCACGATAAATCGCCGCGCCCAACGAGGAGCCGATTCTGATGGCCAAGCCAGCACGCAAAACCGAACCCGCGCCCGAAGGACCGTTCGGCAATCTTTATCCTTACGCCGGGCGCTTCGAGAGCTTCACCACGATTCCAAAGAAAGGCGTCGCGGCCGACGCTCTCATCCGCGAACTTCGCGCGATCGCCAGGGAAGAAGACGCGCGATGGCAAACCGGCACAATCTCCGGCAGCTATTATCACGGCGGGATGGAGCATTACGCTTTTCTCAATCGTGTGTTCTCGTTTTTCTCGCACGTCAACCTGCTCCAGCGCGACATGTGTCCGAGCGGGACGAAGTTCGAGGGCGAAGTCATCGCGATGACGGCGAACATGCTGAACGCCGCCGCCGCGCGCGAGCGAAATTCCGCCGACCAGGTATGCGGCGCGATAACTTCGGGCGGAACCGAGAGCATCATCCTGCCCATGCTCGTCTATCGCGAGCGCAGAAAGGGCGAAAAAGGAATCACCGCGCCGGAGATGGTCGTCCCCGACACGATCCATCCCGCGTTCTCCAAGGGCGCGCACTTCTTCGGAATCAAATTGATCAGAGTGCCGGTCGGTCCCGACTATCTCGCCGACGTCGACGCGATGCGCGCGCAGATCACGCCCAATACCGTCGCGATCGGGGGCTCGGCTGCGAATTATCCGCACGGATTGATCGATCCGATCGAGAAGCTTTCCGATCTCGCGATCGAAAAGGGCGTCGGTCTTCACGTCGATAGCTGCTTCGGCGGTTTCATCCTGCCGTGGATCGCGCGCCTCGGTTACGACGTACCGCCGTTCGATTTTCGCCTGCCCGGCGTCACCTCGATGTCGTGCGATACGCACAAATGGGGCTACGGGCTGAAAGGCGCTTCGGTCGTTCTCTATCGGAACCCGGAGCTTCGCCGATACCAGTATTTCTCGGCAACCGATTGGCAGGGCGGACTCTATGCATCGCCGACGATCGCAGGGAGCCGCTCCGGCGGAATTACCGCTTCGACATGGGCGGCGCTGGTCGCGCTGGGGGAAGACGGATATCTCAAGGCGACGCGCAGAATCATGAATACGGCGGACGCGATTCGAAAGGGCGTGGCCGAGATTCCCGAGCTCAGGGTAATCGGAAAGCCGACGTACTGCATCGGGATAACCTCCGACGTGTTGGACATCTATCACGTAGCGGATTTCATGACGGAGCGCGGATG
>DASPQU010000163.1:0-2088 GCA_035624805.1 Binataceae bacterium (SeqCode)
GCGCGCGCGTTCCGCGAATTCTACAAGATGGACCAGGTATGGTCGCCGGAGAGCCTGGAGCGGCTGCGCCAGAACCGATTGGCGAAGAAATAACCGAACAAAAAAGACGGCGGCGTTTGCCGCCGCCGTCCCTGGTTACCAATCAAGCTCGTTCGTCAGGCCACTTCGAACAGGCCGGCCGCGCCCATTCCGCCGCCGACGCACATCGTGATCACGACGTACTTGACGCCGCGACGCTTGCCCTCGATGAGCGCGTGGCCGACCATCCGCGACCCGCTCATCCCGTATGGATGTCCGATCGAAATGGCGCCGCCATTGACGTTCAAGCGATCGTTGGGAATTCCGAGCTTGTCGCGACAGTAGATTACCTGGCACGCGAACGCCTCGTTCAGCTCCCAAAGCCCGATATCGTCCATTTTGAGGCCATTTCGCTGAAGCAGCTTCGGAATCGCGAACACCGGACCGATTCCCATCTCGTCGGGTTCGCATCCCGCGGCCGCCATCCCGCGATAGGTTCCGAGCGGATGAAGCCCGCGCTGTTCAGCCTGCTTGCGCTCCATCAATACGCACGCCGATGCGCCATCCGAAAGCTGGCTCGCATTGCCTGCGGTGATGAAATTGCCGGGACCGCGCACGGGAGGAAGCGCGGCCAGTCCTTCCAGCGTGGTTCCCGGACGATTGCATTCGTCGCGATCTACAGTGACCTGCTGGCGGCTGGTCTCGCCGGTCTTCTTGTCCTCGAATTTCTTGTTGACGGTTACCGCTATGATCTCGTCGCTGAATTTCCCCGCCTGCTGTGCAGCCCACGTCCGTTCCTGGCTTTGCAGCGAATATACGTCCTGGGCTTCGCGCGAAATCTTATAGCGCTTGGACACGACCTCCGCCGTATCGATCATCGCCATATAGATCGCAGGAGCCCGTTTGAGCACGATCGGATCGGCCTGCCGATACGGATTCATATGCTCGTTCTGAACGAGGCTGATTGATTCAGCGCCGCCCGCGACCACGGTCTGCATTCCGTCGACGACGATCTGCTTCGCCGCCATCGAGATGCTCATCAAGCCCGACGAGCACTGTCGATCTACTGATTGACCCGAGATACTGACCGGCAGCTCCGAAGCAACGACGCACTGGCGCGCATAGTTGAATCCCTGTGTGCCCTGCTGCAGCGCAGCGCCCATGATCACGTCGTCGATCTCCGCCGGATCAAGTTTGGCGCGAGCGATCGCAGCCTTGATTACCGGCGCGGCCATCGACGGCGTTTCGGTGTCGTTGAAAGCGCCGCGGTAGGCCTTGCCGATAGGCGTTCGCGCGGTGGAAACGATAACAGCTTCTCGCATGAGGTTCTCCCTTAATAGACGGATGCGCACGCGGCGCAAAGCGTCGTTACGTATCCATAACTTGAAAGATTTACAGGTTTACTTCAACCGCCAGGAAGCTCTGCGCAAGTGCGCTTCGGACCCCCTTCCTAACCTTCCCCCGCAACAAAACGCGGGGGCAGGGACAGAGGAAGGCTTCCGCCGCAAACGCGGGGGCAGGAATAAGACGCCTGGCCCGCAACAACAATGCGCGGGCAAATGTCTGATTCCTTCCCTCGCAATCTTTTGCGGGGGAAGGGGGTCTGAAATGACTTTGGCTTGTGACAAACAGGGGCACTTGTATAGTGCGCCGACTTATTCAGAGGTTCCTATGAATCGCGTCGGGACAGCAGCGCATACAGGCCGGCGGTAAGCGGTGTCGAAAGAAGAATCGAAATCGCCAACCCTCCGATTACTGCGATCGCAAGCGGCTGCTGAATTTGTGCGCCCGAACCCGCCCCGAGCGCGAGCGGAGTCATTCCGGCTATCGTCGCGAGCGCCGTCATCAGGATCGGACGAATTCGCATTTTCACCGCGTTCGATACGGCATCGAGGAGCGAAGCGCCTGATTCGCCATGTTCGATTTCGTCGAACAACAGGATTCCATTTTTCGCTGCGATGCCCGCCACCATGATCAGTCCCATCATCGAGGAGATGTTGAGCGTAAGATCAGCCGCGTACAGGCCCGCAAAAGCGCCCGCCAGACACGCCATCGATGCGAACAGGATCG
>DASPQU010000164.1:0-3351 GCA_035624805.1 Binataceae bacterium (SeqCode)
GTCGCGCATTCATTCGAGCGCACTGCGGGGCATTATGCGGTGATGCTGGGCGGGGGGACGATCGCATACGCGGAGGGTCTCGCGCAGGTCGCGTCCAACCTCCAGGATGTGAAGCCGACCATTCTGCTCGTCGTGCCCCGGCTTCTGGAGGCTATCTATGTGCGCGTGACGCGCACGGTGCAGAGCGGATCGCCGATGCGTCGGCGGCTGTTCAACATGGCGATAGCGACGGGTCGGCGCGCGGCACAATACCGAAATCGCGGCGAGCGCGTTCCCGCGACTCTCGCGGCCCGGATGGCGATATTCCGCAAGCTCGTGTTCCACCGCATTACCGATATTTTCGGCGGACGCATTCGAAGAGTCATCTCAGGCGGTGCGCCGCTTCCGACCGAGATCAACTGGTTCTTTCTTTCCGCCGAAGTTCCGATCGTCGAGGGCTACGGTCTGACCGAAGCAGCGCCGGTCGTTTCGGTGAATCCCAAGAAGTTCAACAAGGTCGGAACCGTCGGATACCACCTGCGGCACGTGGAAGCGAAAACTGCGCCTGACGGAGAGCTGCTGCTCAAAGGGCCGAATATTATGAAAGGCTACTGGGGGCGAGAGCAGGAGACGCGCGAAGCGCTCGACGGCGACGGATGGCTTCACACCGGCGACATCGCGCAGATCGATTCCGACGGCTACATCAAGATCACCGATCGCAAGAAAGAGATCATCGTGCTCTCGGGCGGCAAGAACGTGTCGCCGGCGAATCTCGAAAACCGGATGGCGTCCGATCCGTATATTGCGCAGGCGTGCGTGATCGGAGATCGCCGCAAGCACCTGTCTGCCTTGCTGGTTCCGAACCTGGAGAATCTCCAGGACTTCCTCAAGGAGAAAGGACTACAGGGCAAGCCGATCGCAGAATTGATCAACAATCCCGACGTCCGCGCCCTCTATCACGCCCGGTTACGCGACCTTAACAAATCGCTTTCCGATGTCGAGGCGATTGTCGCGTTCACTCTCGTGTCGAGCCCATTCACGCAGGACAACGGTGAGCTGACGCCGACGCTCAAGCTGCGGCGCAAGATGGTGCAGGAGCACTATCGCGATCAGATCAACGCGATGTATCGCGATTAAGGCTCCGGCGCGTGCACCAGGGAAGTTCTGCTTAGGTGCGCTTCGGACCCCCTTCCTAACCTTCCCCCGCAAAAGACTGCGAGGGAAGGAATCAGACATTTGCCGCCACGTTGTTGGCGCGGGCCAAGTGTCTTATCCCTGCCCCCGCGTTTAGTTGCGGGGGAAGGTTAGGAAGGGGGTCTGAACAATGTGCAGAGTTTCCCTAGCTCGATCGCGTTGCGCCGTACTTTTCGAAGTGGACGATTTCGCGCCGAGACTTTAGCGGGCGCGCCTGCGGCGGATTACTGTCGCTCGCATAGCCGAATGGCAGAATCGTGAAGATACCCCATCCGTCGGGAACGCCCAGTATCTCTGAGAGCTTCTCGGAATCGAAATTCCCCACCCAGCACGTGCCGAGGCCGAGCGACCACGCGGCAGTCGCCATATTCTGAACCGCCTGCGCACAATCGATATCGGCCCATCGCGTATTGCTTAGGTCTTTCAGAATCACGATCGCGGACGGCGCGTCAGCGACAAACCTTCCGGTGCTGCACAGCGCTCCGATCACTTTGAGGCGCTCGCGATCGGTCACGACGATAAACTGCCACGGCTGCAGATTGCGCGCGCTCATCGCATGACGGCCCGCATCGACGATCCTTCCGAGCTTTTCGCTTTCCACGGCGCGGGTTGAGAACGCGCGCTGAACCTTGCGAGACAATATCGCTTCGATTGTGTCCATCGTCTCCGCCTTTCGGGACCGCCCGGCAGCCCCGTCAAGATGATCGCCGGGCATCTCGCGTCGCACAACTCAAAAAAACAAGCCACTGCAGCTATGGTCTCGTCAGACGCGACGGTTCTATCTTGTATCCAGCGATTGAGCAGTGATCGAGGTGCTCGATATGCGTACATCCATCCTGATTCGTCAGCTTGCGATTGTGATCACCGCCGCGATCCTTTTCCTCGCGAGAGCCGCGAGCGCGCAGCAGCACAATGTGCCGTCGGCGCATCACGATTTCTCCGACGCGGCGCAGCAGGTCAAATGGCTCGAAGACCCCGAGCGCGACAAATGGCAGAAGCCCGATGAAGTCGTAAAGGCGCTCGGATTAAAGCCGGGAGAAGTTATAGTCGATATTGGGGCGGGCAGCGGTTACTTCACGCGGCGATTCGCGAAAGCGGTCGCGCCGGACGGAAAAGCGATCGGAGTCGATATCGAACCCGGACTCGTCGATTACATGAACGGTCAGGCGAAGAAACTTGGTCTGGCGAACTACGAAGCGCACGTCGTCAAACCTGACGATCCTGGCCTTGCGCCTCATAGCGTTGACATCATCTTCCTCTGCGACGCGTACCATCACATCGAAAATCACGTCGAGTATCTGAAGCGCCTCACGCCTGCGCTCAAGCAGGGCGGTGCGATCGTCCTGGTCGATTTCAAGAAGGAGAAGCTTCCGGTCGGTCCTCCGCCGGAGCACAAAGTCGCGCGTGAGCAGGCTATCGATGAATTCTCACGCGCCGGCTATCGCGTCGACAACGAAGAGAAGTTCCTGCCGTACCAATACATGCTGTGGTTCATCCCCGCGGGAGCGACCGCGGATATGCGGTCATAAGAGAGCGGGCGCGGGGGATATCGCCCGCGCCCGCTGATTCGTGTTTTCCAATCTGAAACACTAGCCCTTGCAGAAATCGCGCACTGCTTTGCAGAACGCGGCCTGCTGCTCGAACGGCAGCATATGGCCCGCATCCTTGATGAGCTGTTCTCTTGCGCCGGCAATTCTGCTCGTGAACTCCTTCGCGTACGCCGGCGGTATCAGCTTGTCCGATGCGCCCCATAGCACGAGCGTCGGCGACTTAATCCGATAGGCGCGCTTCTTGAGCCCGCGGTCCGGAAGCGGCCACAGGAACTTCGAGGCCGTCGCAAACCGCTTGACGCGCTCGATATACATCACTTCGAGCGCTTTCATATCCGACGGAATCGCTGTGAAGGCCTGCGCCAACTGACTGTTGGGATCGTGGAACAGCAGAGGAGCAAGCTCGGTAAGCTGCGCCGCGAAAATATCCGGAATCGGATGCGCATCGAGCCAGAATCCGGCCGGACCAACCAGCACCAGCTTTTTCACGCGGCTGTTGTCGAGGGCGGCAATTTCCGAAGCGAACATCCCGCCCATCGAATGGCCGACGAAGTTGGCCGACGCGATTCCGAGCGAGTCCATCAACTCGTGATAGAACAGCGCCGCGTCGATTACGTCATCGATATGC
>DASPQU010000165.1:0-2317 GCA_035624805.1 Binataceae bacterium (SeqCode)
GGGCGCGGCGACCGGCGTGGGCGGAATCCTGCGCGATATCTTCACGATGGGGGCGCGCCCCGTCGCCAGCATGGATTCGCTCAAGTTCGGCTCGCTCGACCATCCGCGCACACGCTATCTGCTAGGCGGAGTCGTTGGCGGAATCGGCGGTTACGGCAATTGCGTCGGCGTGCCGACGGTCGCAGGCGAGACGATGTTCGATGCGGCATACAACGCGAATATCCTCGTCAATGCGTTCTGTCTCGGACTGGCGCGTCGCGATGAGCTGATGAGCGCGCGCGCCAGGGGAGTGGGGAATCCGGTCATCTATGTCGGCTCCGCAACCGGGCGCGACGGAATTCACGGCGCGAGTCTGCTGGCGTCTGCGGAGTTCGATGCAACCAGCGAAACCAAGCGCCCGACCGTTCAAGTCGGCGATCCATTCACGGAAAAGCTTCTAATCGAGGCGTGCCTTGAAGCGGCCAAGACCGGAGCGATCGTGGCGATTCAAGATATGGGAGCGGCGGGGCTCACGTCGTCGTCGAGTGAGATGGCGGCGCGCGGCGAACTGGGAATCGAACTCGACCTCGATCAAATCCCACTGCGCGAAGCGAATCTCACTCCGTACGAGATGCTTCTGTCGGAGTCGCAGGAGCGGATGCTGATAGTTGCGCAGCGCGGACGCGAAGCGGACCTTCAGAAGGTTTTCGAGAAATGGGATCTGCACGCTGTCGTAATCGGCGAGATAATCGAGCAGCCCCGATGGCGCGCGAAATATCGCGGCCAAATCGTCGCCGATATTCCCGTTAAGGCGCTTGCCGACGAAGCTCCGATGTACGACAGGCCTCTGACGCCGCCGAAGTCCGCGCCCGAACGTCCGAAGCCTATGCGCGAGCATCCGGCGCCGGCCGCGGCTTTACGCGCGCTACTTGGGAATCCAAATATCGGAAGCAAACAGTGGATTTGCCGCCAATACGATTCGATCGTCGTTGGCAATACCGTCGTGGGACCGGGCAGCGACGCGGCCGTGCTCAGAATCAAGGGCTCGAAGCGAGGCATCGCGCTCAAGGTCGATTCCAATCCGCGTGCGTGCGCGCTCGATCCGTACGTCGGGACGGTCGGCACGGTATGCGAGGCGGTTCGCAATGTCGTATGCGCGGGCGCGCGTCCGGCGGGAATCACGAATTGCCTCAATTACGGCAACCCTGAGCGTCCCGAGATCATGTGGCAGTTCAAGCGCGGCGTCGAGGGACTTCGAGATGCGGCGCTCGCTTTCCGCGTTCCTGTGATCAGCGGAAACGTGAGCTTCTACAATGAGACCGAAGGCCGCGCGATTCCGCCCACGCCGACGATCGCAGTCGTCGGCAGATTGGACGACGTATCAAAGCGCCTGACGCAGTTCTTCAAAGAGCCTGGCGACGTCATCCTGCTCGCGCGTACTGCCCGACCTGCACTGGCGGCGTCAGAATACGAAGCGATGTATGGCAGCGTCGCAGACGGAGCTGCTCCCGTCGATCTCGCGCGCGAGAAAGCGCTGATGGATTCGATACTTGAGGCATCCGAGGCCGGGCTGATACGATCAGCTCACGACGTTGCCGACGGAGGCCTTGCCGTCGCTCTTGCCGAGGCTGTGTTTTCTGACAATTCGATTGGCGCCGAGATCGATGGGTTGATAGCCCAGGATGCGGTGGAGTTGTTTGGAGAGGGACCGTCGACAATTGTGCTTTCGACAAGGGCCAGGGATGCTGAGCGGGTGCTAACGATGATTGGCGGTCGTGGCCTGGAGTGTCGCGCGATCGGACGTGTGATCGACTCGCCGCGGCTTGTTATCAAGGGCGTGCTTGACGAGGACGTACGCAAATTGAACGAGATTTACACGGGGGCTCTGCCCGGGAGACTCTAGGATGGCTTCGGAACTCGAAGTCGTAATCGACCGCGAGGAATCGAACCTCGACTCGTTCAACGAGGAATGCGGCGTTTTCGGGGTCTTCAACCATCCGGAAGCCTCGAATCTGGTTTACCTCGGTCTCTACGCGCTGCAGCATCGCGGTCAGGAATCCGCAGGGATCGTTTCGTCCAACGGGAAATCGTTGATCGCGCATCGCGGGATGGGCCTCGTCGCCGATATTTTCAACAGCGACGTAATCAACTCGCTCGAAGGAACGTCCGCGATCGGACATAACCGCTATTCCACGACAGGTTCGACGACGATCAAGAATTGTCAACCGCTCGTCGTCGAGTATGCGCGCGGCGGGCTCGCGCTGGCACACAATGGAAACCTGGTCAATTTCGCAGAGTTGCGCGAGAAGCTCGAAAACGCCGGCTCGATTTTCCAATC
>DASPQU010000166.1:0-8396 GCA_035624805.1 Binataceae bacterium (SeqCode)
TCAACAGAGCTGCAGGCGGGTTCCCCTGGCCCTCATACGCGATGCCTTCTCGGACCGGTGCCCTCCCGCTTAGCAACCGTCTGCGTCGCGCGAAGATGAGGAATTCAGCGGTGGCAAAAGAAAGCGCGATTACAAGCACGCACGCCGCGAACGCGTTTAATTTCATCTGATCGCTCATCGCCGTCCCGTGCCGCTTCATTCCTCCTGCGTAAGCAAGTAGCCAAACTATAACAAGATGTGTTTTCGATTGCGATTCACGCCTCTGTTCGATTCAGGGCCTGTCATGGCGGCGACCGGTAGGCAAACTTGAAGCTGCGCGACCGCAAGAGTCGCAATTTGCGGAACGAGGCCGACAGAACGCCTCAGAACGTATATCTGCGGGCGTTGACGCTGATCAGAAGTCCCATCGCCGCCATCATCGTGAGCAGCGATGAGCCTCCGTAGCTCACCAGCGGCAGCGGGATTCCGACGACGGGCAGCATCCCGCTCGTCATCAACATGTTGATCGCGACCTGCCAGAAAACGATCGCGGTCAGTCCTGCGGCGAGTAATGAGCCGAACCGATCGCGAGCGTGTCTCGCGATCCATGCCCCCCGCATGATGAGCGTCGCATACAAGATGAGTAGCAGCATCGACCCTGCGAAGCCGAACTCCTCGGCGAAAACCGAAAAGATGAAGTCAGTCGTTTCCTCGGGCAGGAAATTGAGGCGCGCTTGCGTGCCCTTCATAAATCCCTTGCCCCATGCGCCGCCCGAGCCGATCGCAATCTCGGATTGGATAATGTGATAACCGGAGCCGAGCGGGTCGGCCTGAGGATCGATGAAACTCACGAGCCGCTGGCGCTGATAAGGCTTGAGGTAGTGCCAGCTCACGGGCGCCACGAGAATCGCGGCGAGCGGCAGCGCGACCATCAGGCGCGTGTTGAGTCCGCCAACGAAGATAAGCGTCCCCGAGATCAGCACCAGGATCAGCGCGGTGCCCAAATCCGGCTGCTTGAGAACCAAGACTGTGGGAATCGCGAGCATCAGCCCCGGGATGAGCATCTGCCGCAGGCGCCATCCACCGGCGGGCGGTTCCTCGCGCATGTAGCGAACCATCACCAGCACGATCGCGAGCTTCGCCAACTCGGAAGGCTCAAGCTTGATTAGGCCAAGGTTGATCCAGCGACGCGAACCGCCCGTCGAATGGCCCATGATCGAGACCAAAACAAGCAGCGCCAGCGCGATTACATAAAAGGGATAGGAGTACGTCGCAAGCGCCCGATAGTCGAACAGGACCGCCGCGAACATCACGACGATGCCGATGCCGATGAAGGCAAACTGGCGCACGACGAGCGGATCGATCCGATGATGCGTCCCGGAATACGAGCCGCTGGCGACGCTCAGCGTTCCGATCGCAGCGAGCATCAGCGCGATCGCAAACAGCGTCCAGTCGTAATGTGCGATGAGACGTTTATCGATACCAGCCATCGCGCTTTTACCGCTGTGCCACCGCCGCGCCCGCTTCCACATTCGTTACATCAGGCGAGGCTGCGGGGTTCACGGGATTCAGCTCGAAAAATCGCTTGAGGACATCGTGCACGACGGGCGCCGCGCTGCTGCCGCCGTGGCCGCCGTGCTCGATAACGCAAGCAACGGCGATCTGCGGATGATCCTTGGGCGCGAACGCGATAAACCATCCGTTGTCGCGATACTTCTCCGGTATCTTGCTCTCGTCCTCGCCGGACTCGATCCCCGCGCGCTGATCGCCGACGACCTGCGCGGTGCCGGTCTTGCCGGCGACGATGATATCGGGAAGCTTTGCCTTGCTGGCCGTGCCGCCGGGGCTGTTCACCACGCCCGCCATCGCGTCGCGCACAAAATCGAACACCTCTGAATCCGCGTTAACACGCGCCGCGATTTCCGGAGGATAGGAACGCTCGACGTGCCCATCGAGCGCTTCGACTTCCTTGACGAATTGCGGGCGATATCGGATGCCGCCGTTCGCGACGACGGCCGCAACATTCGCCATCTGAAGAGGAGTCGCAGCGACATAGCCTTGTCCGATCGCAACCGACAGCGTCTCCGCCGGATACCACCTGTCGTGATAACGGCGCTGCTTCCATGCCGACGACGGCATCGTGCCGGTCTTCTCATTATCCAGTGCCACGCCGGATTTCTCACCCAAGCCGAAAAGATTCGCCCAGTGCGCAAGTTTGTCGATTCCGAGGTGCTGTCCGACGTTGTAGAAGTAGACGTCGCATGACGAGACGATCGCGCGCTCAAGCTGAATCGTGCCGTGTCCGTGCTTGCGCCAGCAGTGATACTCGCGACCGCCGAACCACATCCCACCTGCGCATGAATACGCGGTTTGCTTGGTAAGTGTATGCTCCTGCATCCCGGCGACTGTATCGACCACTTTGAACGTCGAGCCCGGGGGATAAATTCCCTGTATGACCCTGTCCTGCAGGGGATGGTCCGTGTCGGTCATCAGCTTGCGCCATTCGGCGGGCTTGACGCCAACACCGAAAACGTCGGAATCGAAATCCGGATGGCTGACCATCGCAAGGATGTCGCCGTTGTTCGGATCGAGCGCGACGAGCGCGCCGTTATGGCCTTTCATCGCGTTTTCGGCGGCTTGTTGAATGTCAAGATCGATCGTCAGGATGACGCTCTTGCCCGGATGGTCCGGGATTTCCTTGAGGATGCGCAGGCGGCGACCGACGGAATCAACTTCGATCTGCTGGCCCCCGGCCTCGCCACGCAGGAACGGTTCCCATCCGCGTTCGAGTCCGAATTTTCCGATCTCGTCTCCGCTGTAGTAGCCGGCCTGCTTGAGCAGATCGTTTCGATCGACTTCGCCGACATAGCCCAGCAGATGAGCCGCGAGAGATCCGTAAAGATAGTGGCGGCCGGGCACGACTTCCAGGCTCACGCCCGGCAGTTCAAGCTGATGGGTCTCCAGCGCGACGATCTGAGACCAATCCAGACGCTCCTGCATCAGGACAGGCTCGTACGGAGGGCGACCCATTTCTTCGGCGGCGGCAAGCTTGTCGGCAGCGCCGTCGGATCCGAGGAGGTTTTCGAGCTTCTCGATGGTTTCAGAGATATTGGGCGAATCCTCTGGAACCATGATCGCGTTGAATGTCGGATGAGTATCGACGAGCGGGCGATGGCGCCGATCGTAAACGAGGCCGCGAGGCGCAGGCATCCGCCGCATCCGGATTCGGTTGCGATCGGCCAGCTCCTCCATCTCAGAACTGCGGATTACCTGGAGATAGTAGAGGCGGATTGCGACGACACCCAGCACCGCCATCATAATTGCGGTCAAAACGGCAATGCGCGGTTCCGGTCGCGGAAAGGAGCGCTTTTCGTACTGCCGGCGAGTTTTCGCCACTTATCGAATACCCAAAATTCCCGCCCAACTATGCTACTCGCGCTCGGCCTTGTCAGGCAATCCGACTATCCTGCGCCCGCGCGAAAGCATTCCAAATACGATCGGCGCCAGCAGAGCGGATATCAACGCTTGAAGCATTAGCGATGAAATATTTGCGAATATCGCGTCACCCGCATTCGCCCATGCGTCGATAGCCACTGCACTGAGCCCGGCAAAAAGAGCGCCCGCGAAAACCAGTATCGAGGCCACGAAAACGTTCGTCACCAACAATCGCGAAGACAACTCGTAGCCGAAAAAATAGATGATCGTCATCAGCAGCGCGTTCAGCCCGAGATGTACGCCGGCGACTGCGTCGGTCGCGTAGCCCATCGCAAACGCAACCGCGACCGCGACCGCGCCGTGATTTCGCATTCCAAGATCGACGGCGAGAACCACGATCAGATTCGGAACCAGTGATCGAACCGGAAACCAAAGCGGAATCGAGGTCTGGATGGTCAGCGCGATCAGCGTCGCGACGCCGAAGAGGATGGCGACTCGCAATGAGCGTCAGCCTTTCGGCTTGTCGACCGGATTATCGATATGGGGAGGCTTGTCCGTCACCACCAGCACCTGTTCAAGTTTTCCGAAATCCACGGCAGCAGTGATCGAAACGTTGACGAAGAGGCCCGACCCTTCGCGTGCAACCTTCTTGATTCTGCCGATCAACAGTCCGCGAGGAAAAATGCCGTCGAGTCCCGAGGTCACGACGGAATCGCCTTCCTTAACATCCTGGGATCGATCGACGTACTTCATGATGATCCCGTCGTCGACCAGCCCGGCGACTATACCACGAGCGCGGCTGCGCTGATCGAAAGCATCGATCGCGGAGTTGTGATCGTCGATCAAGAGCACACGCGAGGCGTGCCCGCTGGCGGCGATTATCCTGCCCACCACGCCGTCGCCCGACATCACGGCCATCCCAAGCCCTAGTCCGCTGTCGCTTCCCTGCGCGAGCACGAGAGTTCGCGACAGACCCGTCGCGTCGCTGCCGATCACGGTCGCGCCGACGGCATGCATCTCGAGCACCTCGCGCAGATCGAGCAGCTCGGACATATGGCGGTTCTCATTTTCGAGCTCAGCCATCTTCGTCTGCTCGCCTTCAAGGCGTTTCAACTCGGAGCGCAATCGATCGTTGTCACGACGAGCGTTGACGAGCTCAGTGTAGTCGCGAACCAGCGATTCTCCCCCTTCGACCAAGCGCGCGACGGCGAGCTGAAAGGGCCGGATGACTTCAAGAAATATCGAGGCGGGACGCGCCGCGATGCTGGTGGGATGTACTCCCGTGGACACGAGGTGCGCCGCGAGAATCAGCAGCGCGCCGCTCGTCAGCACCACGCGATAGCGCCACAGGAGAGTTCCTTTCACTTTTCGCTCCGGCCCGGGCGCCGCCGCGAGGCCCGCGACCTCAGTCTATCAGTCGACCGTAACGTCGCGCAGCAGCGTCAACTCGTCCAGCACCTTCCCCGCACCCATCACCACCGCAGTCAGTGGATCGTCCGCCACCGTAACCGGAAGCCCGGTTTCTTCGCGGAGCAACACATCGAGATTACGAAGCAGTGCGCCTCCGCCTGCCAGCACTATCCCTTTATCGACAATATCGGACGCCAACTCCGGCGGCGTCCGCTCCAGCGCGATTCGGACGGACTCGACCACCTGCCGAACCGGCTCCATCAGCGCCTCGCGGATCTCCTCGTCCGTGATCTCGATAATCTTCGGCGTTCCTGCGACGAGATCGCGCCCTTTGATCTCCATCGTCTGGATCTCGTTGCCGGGATACGCGGACCCGATCGTAATCTTGATCAATTCCGCGGTTCGCTCACCGATGAGCAGGTTATACTTGCGCTTGATGTGCTGGATGATCGCCTCGTCCATCTTATCGCCGGCCACCCGCACCGAACGCGAGAAAACGACGCCCGCGAGCGATATGACCGCAACTTCGGTTGTGCCGCCGCCGATATCGACGATCATGTTGCCGACCGGCTCGGTAATCGGAAGTCCCGCGCCGATCGCCGCCGCCATCGGCTCTTCGATCAAATAGACCTCGCGCGCGCCGGCCGATTCCGCGGATTCCCGGACCGCGCGTTTTTCCACGGCGGTGATGCCGAAGGGGACGCATATGACGATTCGGGGCCGCGGACGGACGAGGGTCTTTCCGCTGTGAATCTTCTGGATGAAATAGCGGAGCATGTTCTCCGTTATTTCGAAGTCCGCAATAACGCCGTCCTTGAGCGGGCGGATAGCCACAATCGAGCCGGGCGTGCGGCCAAGCATCTTCTTCGCTTCCGCTCCGATCGCAAGCACGCGCCGCGAGCCGCGCGAATCCTTCTGCACCGCTACGACGGAAGGTTCGTTACATACGATGCCCTCGCCTTTGACGTAGATGAGCGTGTTGGCAGTGCCAAGATCGATCGCGAGATCGTTTGAAAACCATCCAAAAAATGAATTCAGAACCACGGGATGCGATTCCTTTGCCTGAGCACTTCAGGCCCGGAACACCTTGTGTGAGGTGCAACTAAAAATATACAGGCGATTGCGCAAGTTCGCTTCAGCGCCAACGCGCCCGCCACCCTGCCTCCCAGCCGCAAGCAAAGGTAACAGACGAGAGTCGGGATAGGCAAGCAATTGCTCAAGATTTCAGCATTCAAAACGATATTTCTGTTCAGCTTCGGTAGGATGCATTGCGCGCCAAAAACCCGCTCGCGTATTATGACCCTGCGATGCTCGAATTAATGCGACGCCACGCCTATTCGTGGCTTACCCGTGCAGTTCTCGGTCTGATTGTCGTTGTCTTCATTTTCTGGGGAATCGGCTCCGGGTTCCTGTCGCAGGTCCATCCTGTTGCGACTGTTGATGGAAATCGGGTTTTGGCCGACGAGGTCGACAAGGAAGCCAATCAGATTCGACAGACCTTTCAGCAGATGTACGGTCCTTCAGCGACCGAAATCCTGAAGACGATCAACCTTCGTCAGGAAGCGCTGCAGCGGATCATCGAAAACCGGCTGATCGCGCAGGAAGCCCGCCACATTGGAGTGCGCGTCAGCGATCAGGCTCTGGAGCAGAAGATAGCCAGCCAGGCTGCTTTCCAATCCGACGGGCAGTTCGACTTCACGCGATATCAGGATGTCCTCGCTTCCAACAATATCGACCCGAACGAATTCGAAAGCTCGATGCGCGTGTCGCTGCTGCAGCAGGCGTTGCGCAACATGATCGATCAGGCAGTGCAGATCAGCCCCGAAGCGGCGCACAACGCGTACAACCTCCAAAACCAGCGCATCCAGCTCGCTTATTTCGAAGTTCCGTTCCAGGATTTCAGCGCGAAAATCGCGCCGACGGCCGCGCAGCTCGAAGACTATTACAAAAAACACTCCGAAGACTTTCGCGAGCCTGAACGCGCGACGATTCTGTACATCCATTACGATCCTGTGGTTCTCGCGGCCAAGGTCACGCCGACGGACAAAGAGGTCGACGACTATTACAAGCGCAACCTGAACTCGCGCTTCACGCACCCGGATATGGTCTCGGCCCGCCACATCCTGGTGGCCGTCTCGAACGGCGCAACGGATGCGGAAAAAGCCAAAGCGCGCGCCAAGGCCGATGATCTCCTTGCGCAACTGAAGAAGGGCGCCGATTTCGCCAAACTGGCCGAGCAGAACTCCGACGATACGGGAACCCGGTCCAAGGGCGGCGACCTCGGGCCGTTCGGCAAAGGCCAGATGATCAAGCCGTTCGAGGAAGCGGCGTTCTCGATGCGTCCGGGCGAAGTTCGCATCGTCGAAACCAAGTTCGGGTTTCATATCGTCAGGCTCGACAGCATCAGCCCGGCGCATGTGGATACGCTCGCCGATGCGAAGGCGCAGATTGTCGAAATGCTACGATCGCAGGCGGGCGCAAGGATGGCGCGTGAAGCTCTCGATCAGGATGTATCCAGCGCCATCTCCGGAACCGATCTGAAAGAGCTGGCGAAAAAGCGCGGGCTTGAAGCCGTGCAGACCGCTCCGTCTTCGCGGCAGGAGGCTCTCGCATCGATTCGCGACGGCGCGGTCGTCAAAGCGGCGTTTCAGTTGGAGCCCGGCCAGTCGCAGGGCGTCGCTTCAGGACAATCGCCCTTTCTGATCAAGCTGATCGCCAAGGAGCCGTCGCGAATCCCGCCGCTCAAAGATATCGAATCCAAGGTGCGTGAGGTTTATATCCGCAACGAAGCCGAATCGCAGGCCCGCGCGAAGGCGCATCAGCTTCTCGGCCAAATCAAGAGCGCTGCGGATTTCGACTCGGTTGCCGCATCAAACAAATACAACATCCACAAGACCGACTCTTTCAATCGATCGACCAATTCGGTTCCCGGTCTTGGATCGCTTCCCGAAGTGACCCAGGCGGCGTCGACGGTGCCGTCGATTCCGGGCGTCATCGATCGCGTGATCGAAAACGAAGGGAACTCCTACCTTTTCGAAGTGCTCGCTCGCAGCGCGCCGTCTGACGAAGATTGGAAGGACGCCGAGCGGAATTTTACCGAGGAGCTATTGCAGCAGCGCCGCGCCGAGGCATGGCAGCAGTTTATCGATCAGTTGAAATCGAAAGCGAAGATAACCGTCGACCCGAACCAGCTCGGCCAAACCGCACCCGAGCCTTCGTTGTAGGCAGCAGCACGATTTGCGAGAGTAGGAGACTCCACGTACGGAGAAGAGAGGCGCGTGCAGCGCCGAGTATGACACCTAACGACGACGAACCTCCATCGCAGCTCCATCCTGTCGATACCAGCGAGTTCTTTTTTCCCGGCTCGGGCGTCAGCGCCCTGCTGATTCACGGCCTGACCGGGACTCCCTATGAAATGCGCTATCTGGGCGAACGGCTGGCAGCCGCGGGTGTTCGCGTGCGCGGAGTTCGCCTCGCGGGTCACGCGGATTCACCCGAAGCGCTGGGCGCGACGACCCAAGACAGCTGGTATGAGAGCGTCGTCAAGGCGTTCGAGGAATTGCGCGGATACG
>DASPQU010000167.1:0-2424 GCA_035624805.1 Binataceae bacterium (SeqCode)
GGGATCGCAGGCTTTTCAAGCGAAATTTCGCGATCTTCAGAGCGATCTGCCTACGGCCTCCGCAACCGGCCTCAGCGCCGCCATCAGCGCCGCGAACTTGTCGGGCGCAAGCTGCTGGGGAGCATCCGAGAGCGCGACCTCGGGCTTCGGATGGACCTCGATCATAACGCCGTCAGCGCCCGCCGCGATCGCCGCCAGCGCCATCGGCGTCACCAGCGATCGGATACCGGTGCCGTGGCTCGGATCGACGATCACCGGCAGATGCGTCATCTCCTTGAGAAGAGGCACCGCGTTGAGGTCAAGCGTGTTGCGCGTCGCGGTCTCAAAGGTACGAATCCCGCGCTCGCACAGCACGACGTTCGGATTGCCCTCGGTCAGGATGTACTCCGCCGCCATCAGGAACTCGTCGATTTTTGTCGCCATACCGCGCTTGAGGAGCACGGGTTTGCGCACGCGTCCGAGGCGACGGAGCAGCGAAAAATTCTGCGCGTTGCGCGCGCCGACTTGAAGCATATCGGCGTGCTCGACGAACAGATCGATATCGTGCGGGTCCATAATCTCGGTGACGATCGGCAGCCCGACCCGCTTGCCTGCACTTTCGAGCAGATGCAGCCCCGCGGCTTCCATCCCCTGAAACGCGTAGGGCGACGTACGCGGCTTGTATGCGCCCCCGCGAAGGATATGCGCCCCCGCGCGTTTGACCGCATCGGCAGCGGCATCGACCTGTTCGGCACTTTCGACGGCGCATGGACCCGCCATCACGACGACCTGCCGTCCGCCGATCTTCACACCGCCGACATCGATAATCGACCCCTCCGGACGAACCTCGCGCGAGGCCAGCTTGTACGGTTTGAGCACCGGCATCACGCGCTCGACGCCCGCGACCTCCTCCAGATGGGCAAGCGAATGCTGCTCGCCGCGCTCATCGCCGACGCATGCGACGACGGTACGCTCAACGCCGCGGATGACGTGGGCGCGATAATCGAGCGCTTCGACCATGCCGATGACAGCCTGGATTTCGTCTTCGCTCGCGTGCGCCTTCATTACAACGATCACTTGCCAATACCCCTGTATGCGGAATCGATATGCGATTACATCAGGATAGAACCGTCGAAGAAAGTTTAGTATTTCTGACGGGAGAGCGAATCGCGATGTGGCTGATTTGCGCGCGGCCCACGCGAAGTCGCAAGAGGATGCGTTGGCAGGTAGAGCGAGAAAGCCGCTGCGATTCGTCCATACTTCGGACGTTCATCTTGAGACTGATACGTTCGGTTCCGGCGCTGCCGGCAATGCGCTGCGCGACCGCGTACGCCAATCCTTCGCGAATGTGATCGAGCTTGCGAACACGCGCGAAGCCGATCTGCTTCTCATTGTCGGGGACCTCTTCGATTCGAGCCGTGTAACTGAGGAGGGGCTGGCGTTTGCGATGGGCACGATCGCGCGCGCGAAGATGCCGGCCATCCTCATCCCGGGAAATCATGACGCGCATGACGAGCGCTCGATTTACGCAGGACTGCGTTCGAGTTCGCTGCCGTCAAATCTGCGGCTGATTCTCGAGCCCGATGGAACGTCGATTCTTTTTGAAGAATTGCAGACGCACGTATGGGGTCGCGCGCTCGTCGAGCATACGCCCGAGTATCGTCCGCTCGGCGGCATCCCCTCACCGCATCCGGATTTCTGGAATATCGCGATGGCGCACGGCTTCTTCGTCGAGAACGGCGAAGTCGATCGTTCGTCGCCGATATTTGCGAAGGAGATCCAGGAAAGCGGGTACGACTACATTGCGCTCGGCCACGTGCACGTTTACAGCGACGTATCGCAGGGGCCGACGCGGGCGCTCTATTGTGGAACCCCGGCCCCGCTATATTCGAGCGACAACTCAGGATGGGTCGCGGTAGTAGATTGTTTCCCCGGCGAGGAACTGCTGGTGCAGCGCGCGTTGGTGAAGGCGTAGGGAAATCCTTTTTCATCAGCTCCTTTTGTGATCTCCATTCTTGTGCGGCGCGAAGCCCGATTGTCTGACATTCTGACTTTCGGATATTCTGTCAACACGATGGAAGCATTGGCCAGCAAGGTCGGCAGGCGCGGCACCGTGGTGTTGCCGGCGAAACTTCGTCGTCGCCTCGGAATCGATGAGGGTTCCTTCGTTGTCGCGGAGGAGCGCGAGGACGGCATCCTAATCCGGCCTGCGACGGTCTTGCCGATCGAGGTTTACACGCCGGAGCGCCGGGCCGAGTTCCTACTGAACAACGCCGTCGATATCGGCGACTATCAGCGGGCTCGCGCCGAAGTGAAGCGGATGGGGCTCGATCCGGATCGCATCAAACATCACCGTCCCGAATCCGCCCGCCCGGCGAGATCGGGCAAGCGGCGCAGATAGGACAGAGCGCCGGCGCACGGCTCCCTCTTGGATCGCATCTTTCT
>DASPQU010000168.1:0-2389 GCA_035624805.1 Binataceae bacterium (SeqCode)
CCCGCGAGTTCGGGGCGCCCCTTCTTCACAAGGTCATCGATGCCGCTATTACCGCCGAGCAGAAGCATGAGGCGCGCTCGCGTTTCGGGAACAGAATGCGGAGCGGCGAGCGCGAGCGCATAGGCGTGGATCGCTCGATCCTTCTGCCCGAGCTTTTCGTAGATCTGCGCGAGATGATCGCCAATCTCTCCGTGCTGGTCGAGTTGCCAGGCGGCGTTGATGTAGGCGGAGCCCTTCTGCAAGTCGCCTTTCTGGACGTAGACCCAGCCAAGCGTGTCCCAATAGGCGCCGATGCTCTCGACTTCGTCCAACTGTTCCTGTGTGATGTGTGCCAGGTCGATGTTGCGGAGGGTTGCTGATGTCGCGGAAACGGCTGACTCCGCGTACTCCTGCGCGCGATCGAGCTCCATCTTGCTCTCCGCGAGCACGTAAGCGATGTCGTTCCAGACCAAAGGCGTTTGCGAAAGCTCGGCGCCCTTGTCGAATGCGGCGAGCGCTTTTTCCTTTTGACCGGTGTTGATGTACGCGCGGCCAAGATTGACCTGAAGGTTCGCATCGTCGGGAGACAGAACCGCGGCCTTCTCCAATTCTGGCACGGCCTCGGGATAGTCGTGCTGCTCGAGGAACATTCCACCGAGCGCCGCGTGCGCGATGGGATCGAGTGGGTTGATCTCGATCTGTTTTCGAAATGCGGCCGTGGCCTCCGGGTACTTTTGCTGCTGCTCGTCCGCGAGGCCGAGATAATCGTTCGCGTGTTCATCAAACGGATTGACGCCGAGCTGCTTTTGAAACGCTCCGGCCGCGTCCGCATACCTTCCGGCGCGCATGTAGGCAAGTCCGAGGTCGTTCCACGCCTGCTTGTGCTGCGGATCGAGCTGCACGACGCGCTCAAGAAGGGGGATTGCGGCGCGCGTGTTTCCGGAATTCAGCGCGGCGAGGCCTGCATCGAGCAGGTCGTCCGTCTTTGCCTCAGCGGGAATCGCCGGCGCGCCCGGCGATGAATTCTCCACGACGAGCGTCTGATTTTCGTCGGCTGCGACGGCGCGCGCGAACGCGCGGTAATCACCCGCGCGGTCGGCGGGAAGTTCGCGCATCTTGAAATCGAGCGTGCGTTCGGCGGAAAGCGCGTGGTCCGCGAAATGGTAGCTTGATTTGAACTCCGCATAGTCGCGCGCGACGGAAACGCCGATGGGCGGCTGCGCGGTCAAGGACTCGGGCAGGTCGAGTTTCAGCCGAACCGTGACGTTGAGCGGGCTGCCGATCTGGATGGGCGCAGTTTCATCCTCGGGCGGATCGGGAAGCGAGATCGCGAGCAACGGAGGACTCGCTTTGGATTTCTTCGCGGACCAATCGAGAAAGCTCGTCTGCGTGAAGTCGAGATCGAATTCGAATGGATCGCGCGTGTCGGTCGGATCGGTGGCCTTTACCGCTGTGACTTCACCGTGAAGTCCGTCGAGAGTAAGAACCGTCTGACCGACCTGCTTCCAATCCGTTTCCGGCGTGCGGCGAAACGCAAGCCGAAGGACAAGTTCCGTATCGCCGCGAAGGGAATAGTGCGCGTGGGCCGTGAGTTTGCCGAGGTCGCTCACCTCGCCCGTGATTTCCACGTGCTGCACGGATTGAAAGGGCGGATCGGCGGGTGTCTCGACGATTTTCCCAGCGCCATCTTCGGGGACGAGCAGCGCGGATTTGTCGCGCAGCGGCGACGAAAGCAGGCGAAACGGCGCGACTTCGGCCGTGGAATCCATCCAGATGAGCTCCTTGCCCAGCGGCACGGCCGTGATCATGTGATCGAACTGCGAGGGCGAGGGCAGCGACGTATCGAGTTTGCGAGCGAAGGGAATTAGAACTGCGTCAGCGTGGAAACCGGCGGCTGCGATCATGGAAGCGAGGAGCGTGTGCTTGTCTTTGCAGTCGCCGTACTGATTCGCGAAGACCTCCGCGGCCGAGTGCGGTTGATAGCGGCCGAGACCAAACGAAAGACTAACGTAGCGGATGTTCTTTGAGACATATTCATAGAGCGCCTGAATTTTCCCAAGGTCCGTTGTGCGGTCTGCGATCAGCGCAGCAGTCTTCGCGCGGATTTCGGGGGTTGGTTCGGCGCGGCCTTCCGAAATTTTCGCATACCAGCGGGCGACGTCCTCCCAGCTTTTGAATGTAGTGAGCTGAACGTCGGGTGTCCGGGTCTGCTCCGCCTGCTTCTTCGAGGCATCGTCAGCAGCGTGCTTGAGATTCGAATGCTTCCAGCGATAGATCGTCCGTCCGCCGGAGGTGTCCATGTCGAAAGCAAAGTTCGCCGCTGACTCGAGATTGATCTTGCGGTGCTCGGGAACGTTTATTTCCAGGCGCTCGTCGAGAACGATGGCGGCGGTAAGGAAGCTGTACTGAA
>DASPQU010000169.1:0-3508 GCA_035624805.1 Binataceae bacterium (SeqCode)
GCGCCCTTGGGAACGCTGCATTTCAGTCCCGCGCCGCGCAAAGAGTCGAGCAGGATCGCCCGCTTGCGGGCGTACATCGACGCGAGTTCGGCGTAGAACGACTCGGGCAATCGCAGCGCGACGGCGCCCGCTTCCTGCAGGGGATGGGGCGCGCCGACGGTCAGGAAATCATGAACCTTGCGAATCGCGGAGGTCAGGCGCTCGCATGCGATCGCATATGCGAGCCGCCATCCTGTGATCGAATATGTCTTCGAAAGCCCGCTGATGGTGACCGTTCGATCGGCCATCCCCGCAAGGCTCGCGATCGAGACATGGCGCGTTCCGTCAAACGTGATGTGCTCGTAGATCTCGTCGGTGATCGCGAGCGAGTCGTGGCGGTGGCACAGCTCGGCGATGAATTCGAGTTCCGCGCGAGAGAATACCTTGCCGGTGGGATTGTGCGGCGTGTTGATCACGATCGCCTTGGTTCGCGGGCTGAACGCTGCCTCAAGTTCAGCGCGATCGAACGAGAAATTCGGATCGTGCAGCGTGACATAGCGGGCAGTTGCACCCGAGAGGATCACGTCAGGGCCGTAATTTTCATAAAACGGCTCAAAGATGATCACCTCGTCGCCCGGATTCACGATCGCCAACAACGTGGCGATCATCGCCTCGGTGGCGCCGCACGTGACCGTCACGTTGCGATCGGGATCGCATTGGATCCGGTTGTACGAGCGCGCTTTATCAGCGATCGCACGCCGGAAATTCGGCGATCCATGGGTTATCGCGTACTGGTTGTAATCTTCGTCGATCGCGCGCTTGGCGGCTTCTTTGATAACCGTCGGCGCGGGGAAATCCGGAAATCCCTGTGCGAGATTAACCGCGCCCACACCGAGGGCGCGCCGCGTCATCTCGCGGATGACAGATTCAGTGAAAAGTCTTGTTTTTGTTGAGACTTCGGTCGGCATCGCCGACCAAGCTTACGCTCATCAAATGCTGAGCGCGAACGGGCGTACAGATTGCTTCAAGCTCGATTCCTGCTAACGGGCGCCGCTGCTCCAAACACTGAAAGGAATTATCGCCTGGCGGCGTTTTGCTGCGCCCCCGAGCCTTCTTCGAGCAGCCCGGCGCCCTGTTTCAGCCGCCATTCGTCGATCACTTCGACGTTGAAGCGCCAATCGCTGCCGATTTTGAATCCCGGAAGCTGACTCTTCTTGAGCAGACGGTAGATGGTCGAACGGTGGACGCGCAGATAGTCGGCTAATTCGTTGACAGTAAGTACCTTCGGCACGGAAGCCATGTAGGATCCAGTCCTCGTAGTTGTTCGCTCGAAATAGCCAAATAGGAGATATCATCAAGTGACCTCCAATACTTGGCTCAAACAAGCTTTTGTTTGCGCAACTGTACCATAATGGCACTATCGTTGCCATAGCACGCAATCACTTTCTTATAGTCATAATCCGTGCTTAACCGAACAGGCGTTTGGCGGCGCTTCTTAATTCATCGCGATGGTCTGGGTGAGCGACCGCGATCAGCTCATTCGCACGCTCCCGATGATTCTTTCCCAAGAGGCGAGCAACTCCATGTTCTGTAATGATTGTGTCAGCAAAATATCGAGGAATCGTAACGAACGCACCCTCCTCGTGCTGCGGAACAATTCGCGAAACCGCGCCATTCAAAGCCGTCGAGGGCAGCAGGGTTATCGCTCGCCCGTCCTTGCATAAGAAGGCGCCCGTATGGGTTTCCGGCGCCCCGCCGGTCCCGTTAATCATCCTAGCGCCGATGACGGTTTCGGCGTTGATTTGGCCTGTCAGGTCGACGCTGAGGGCGTTGTTGATTGACGTTTGTTTACAGTTGGAGCGAATCACCCCGATATCGAGCACGTATTCCGGATCGTAAAGCTCGAACGCGGGATTGTCGTCGATTATCCGCAAATCCTCCGGATCCGCGCCCGACCACGCATTCGCGATAGCCTTGCCGCGATGAATGCTCTTGCGAGACCCGTTGATAATCCCGCGATCCACCAGGCGCGCGATGCCCGGAGCGATCATCTCCGTATGCAGCCCCAGGTCGTGCTTGCGATCGAACGCCCCAAGCCGCGCCATCTGCGCCGACGGATCGCCGACTCCGATCTGAATCGTGGCGCCGTCCTCGACGATCTCGCTCAGATGTTCGGCGATCCGACGATATTCAGGAGGCGGTTCGGCGATGCCGACCAGGATCCGCAAATCTTCGACGGAAGTCCGCGTCAGATACTGGACGATCGGCGCGATCCGTTCGATTCCTGCTTCCTTAATCACCTGGCGGATGCCGGCCTGCTTTTCAGCATCCATCGCCTGTAGTTCGCGTTCGATAACCGCCGGATCGGGCGCAGGCGGCGTTCCCTCGACGAAATAATCAAACTCGCTGACATGCATGTACACGTCGCCGTGAGTCTTTTGCAGCGATGAATCGACCTCGGCGACGACGCATCGCGCGCGGCGCACATACATCCGCTTGTTCCACTGATGTGGTCCGAAGCTGACGAAGCCCTTGGAATTCGGCGGCGTTATATTGACGAAGAAGACGTCGATGGGTTTGTCCTCGGAGGGCCGATGATCGTGCGGCTTGAAGCTCGTCGAAAGCAGATTCGGCAGGTAAGACGCAACTTTGCGATCGTGAAGCGGACGGCCCAGATTGGCGATAAAGACCTCAAACTCGATTCGAAACGCGGGCATGTCGCGCGACAGCCAACCCGGGTCGACTACCGGCGAAGACAGCCTTATATCGACCGTGCCCGCCAAATCGCCGGCCCGTGCCGCGAGCGCGCGCTGCATCAGCCATCCTCCGGCCAACGGGAAACACACTCTCATGCCGGGCTTTACGAGCGCCGCAGCCGCTTCGGACGAAATCGTTCGCGATCGATAGTGTTCCTGCCAATCCATCGATAAGGTTCTCCCAAATTGGGCCCGTGTTTTCGCCCCGAGGCCGGGCCGCCAAATCGCGCTCTAGCAAGGCGGGTGCTCGCTTGTCCATCGGCGCGCCAGCAGATTAAGGTCGAAGCACGATGGCGAATCGATGCGCGGTCCGGGTCGGCACGTCGGGTTTCAGCTACAAGGAATGGCTCGGAAGTTTCTATCCGCCGAAGCTTGCCGGTCCCAGGATGCTTGAGCATTACGCGCAAAAGCTCGCGACGGTTGAGATCAATTACACGTTTCGTGCGATGCCGAAGCGGGAGATGCTCGAGAAATGGGCGTCGCAGACACCCGCGCACTTCCGTTTCGCCCTCAAAGCGCCGCAGCGGATTACGCATTTCGCGCGATTACGCAACGTCGAGGATCCGACGGGACATTTCATCGACGTCGCGTCAGTGTTAGGCGAACGTCTTGGCCCCGCGCTTTTTCAGCTCCCGCCGGATTTCAAGCGCGACGTTGCGAGGCTGAAGGATTTCCTGGCCGTCCTCAAAGGACGCATTCGCGCGGCGTTCGAGTTTCGCAACGAATCCTGGTTCGTCGACGAGGTTTTCGAGGCGTTGGCGGACGGCGAAGCC
>DASPQU010000170.1:0-2134 GCA_035624805.1 Binataceae bacterium (SeqCode)
GAATAGTAGCGGAAGAAATACCCGATCATCGCGCTGATATCATCGGGGCGCTCACGCAGGGGCGCGATCCAGATTTCCGACTCCGCCGTGTAATCGAGCAGCTCGGGCCGGAACAAACCTCGCGCGGCCAGTTCGCGAACGTCCCGACTCGTCGTCGCCATAATGCGCGACCTTCGCAGGGCGCCGATGGCCGCGCTGCGATGGAGCGCTTCGCTTAGAGTTTGTTGCGCTTCGGGATTAAGCTCGCCGATGTGATCAAAAAGAATGGTTCCGCCGCCCTCGTGCTCGACGATCTCGCGCAGGTCGCGGGCTGGATTCACACCCGGACGCGCTTCGTTCAAACAGGCGCAATTGATAACGATAAGAGAACTCGCGGCCTGTGAACCGTTGCGATGTAGGGCCTTCGCGAGCATCTCCTTACCAGTGCCTGACTCTCCGGAAATCAAGACGCTGGACCGTGCCGCGCCAAGCTGCCGGATTTCGGCCTCGAGCCGGTGAATTTCCTTGACGGCGCCGACTATGTCGTCAAAGGAAGTCGCACCAGCAGCCAGTTCGTCTACGTTGACCCATCCGCTGCCGGCACTGCGACCGTTGGTGCCCGATGTTCGCGTTCGCGGAGAATTGCGCATCGTCGAGAATACCGATTCGCCCACACACAGCCTCCTGCCCAACCCTTTACGCTGTCTGAGCAAAGCAGGGACCACTCGGTAGCCTGTTGCGCAAACGAAGCCACGCTAGCCTAAGATAGGCTAATTATTGCAGTTTTCACCAATGGCCTGCCGAATACGATTTTTGATTACTTACGCTGTGGCGATAGCGAAACACTTTCCGTGCGGATTCCGACACAAACATCGCTTAATCGTCTCATAAGTGCGGAGGCTCTCTAATGCTTCAGACGCGAGCTCTCGTCGCGCTTCCAGAGTTTGATACCGCCGAGGAGGCCTTCGATGTTTCCGACGATTTTGACGTTCGCAGGTAGCTTGAACCTGATTTGCCGCGCGTTGCCTCCTCCCAGATACAGCCGGTCATAATTGAACGTATGTTGCAGATCAGCCAATGCCTCGCCAAGCATCTTGTTCCACTTCTTCTTTCCGATCTTCTCGAGTGCGCGCAGTCCGAGCTCTTCCTCGTAGGTCTTGCCGCGATGAAACGGATGATGCCCCAGTTCGAGATGGATCGGCGTCCCGTCAACGAAAATCACCGAACCGAAACCCGTGCCGAGAGTGATAACCAGTTCGACGCCCTTTCCGCTGACGCATCCAAATCCCTGCACGTCCGCATCGTTCGCAACCCGCGTCGGTTTGCCCAGCTTCTTCGCGACCTCCTTGGCGAGATCGAAGCCGCGCCATCCTTTGGCCAGATTAGCCGCCGTATAAACGACGCCGTTCTTGATCACGCCGGGAAACCCGACTGACACTCGATCGAATCCTTCCTGCGCCTCGGCCAGCTCTCCGATCACCCGCAGGATTTTTTTGGGCGTGGCTTTCTTGGGTGTTCGAATCCTGACGCGATCCGAGACTTCTTTGCCGTCCGCATCCAGCTTGATCGCCTTCATGCCCGTGCCGCCGATATCGATCGCAAGAGTAATCGGGGCTTTCGCAGAAGCGGGGTTGGATTGATTTTTCGTCTGAGTCATCGATCGATTTCCCTCGACATCGGCCTTCGACCTCGAGCCCTGCGGCAACCATAGTTTGTGGCTACGATGTCGCCGCCATGCTATCTCACGCCTCCAAGAACAGGAAAATGGCGGAACAGGCGGGGAAGGCGTCACCAGCGCGCGAGGACGTAGGCGTTAGCCGGTTTTTCGATTTCGCACGATACCAGGCTGGTTGGCGTGGCGAGATAGCAGGCGGCCTGACGACTTTTCTGACGATGTCGTACATCATCGCCGTGAATCCCGCGATTCTGCACGCTGTCGGCATCCCGGAAGGTCCCGCGATGACGGCGACGATCGCCACGGCAGTCTTCGGATGCCTGGCGATGGGATTCATCGCAAATCGTCCATTCGCGATCGCGCCCTACATGGGCGAAAACGCTTTTGTTGCGTACACGGTCGTGCGCGTGATGGGCGTGCGATGGGAAGTCGCGTTGGGCTCGGTGTTCCTAGCGGGAGTTTTGTTCGCGCTTCTGACAG
>DASPQU010000171.1:0-6459 GCA_035624805.1 Binataceae bacterium (SeqCode)
ATCGCCAGGCGGCAGCCTGAATCCTCCGATGTCGGAATTGGCCGTTCCATCCGCGTACCCGGATCTGGCGCAGGCCGCTTCGCAAATCGTCGGAAAGGATCACGTTCGCGGGCCGCGCGAGAGTGAGAGCCGCGCCGCGACTTTGATCGCGGAGCCTGCGTCCGCCGAACAAATCAGCACGCTCGTCCGTATGTGCGAGAACGATCACGTCACGCTCGCTCCGATGGGCGCGGCGCGCACTCTATCGCTGATTCGACGCAAGCCGGTCGTCCTCGGAATTTCGCTGGCGCGTATGAATCGGATAATAGCGCACGAGCCGGCCGACATGACCGTCACGGTCGAAGCCGGAATTACGCTCGGCGAATTGAATCGTACGCTCGCATCTCATCGACAACATCTGGCACTGGACCCGGCGTTTCCTGACACCGTGACGATCGGATCTCTGATCGGCGCATCGCAGGCCGGTCCGATCCGGCTCTCACGCGGACGCGTGCGCGACCTACTGATCGGCATCCAGTATGTCGGGCGAGCGGGACGCATCGTTCGCGGCGGCGGCAGAGTGGTCAAGAACGTGGCGGGATATGATTTGATGAAGGTGATGACCGGCTCCTTTGGCACCCTCGGCATCGTGACCGAGACGACCTTTAAGGTGTCTCCGATTCCCGAGAATTACGAGATTGCGACCGCGAGTTTTTCGAATCCTCAGGATGCGTTCGCCGCCGTCGACGGTGTGGTCGCGCGGATTTCTCCTGTCCATATCGAAGTGCCGAGCATGGACGCGAGCGTCGCCCTCGGCCATTGCGAGGACTTCCACGTGATCGCGGGAATCGCTGGAAATGCTCCCGAGCTTGAGTATCAGCGGTCTGTCCTCGGCTCCGCGACGACGAGAACAACCGGCGAAGAAGCGCAGGCTGTGTACCTGCGGCTGCGCGATTTCACATTTCCGGAAAATTCGATTGTCGCGCAAATCGCGGTGCCGCCGGGCGAACTTTCGCGATGCGTCCGGGGCTGCAACGCTGAGTTTCGCGCGCACGGCGGTTCCGGCGTTGCTCAACTTTGGATTGAACACGGCGGCGAGACCGACGCGCAGGCGGTCGCGAGATGGCGCTCGATGGCGCGATCAGCAAACGGAAACCTTCGTCTGCTCGCAGCGCCCGCTTCGATTCGCGATTCGCTCGCCGCTTTCGACCAGCCCGCGCCGGGCGCGCTCGAACTGATGAAGCGCCTCAAAGCTGCGTTCGATCCCGAGTCGATTTTCAATCCGGGATGCTTCGTCGGTGGAATCTGATGGCCGGCGCTCCTGCAAAGTCCGAGATCGATCGCGCGCCTGTCCGCCACGTGACCGAATACGAGCGGTTGTTCGATTGCGTGCATTGCGGGCTGTGCCTCGAGGCCTGCCCGACCTACATTCTGACGCGCGCCGAGATGGATTCTCCGCGCGGACGCGTCCATCTGATGAAAGCGCTGGCTGAGGGCCGGCTCGATCTCGACAGCGATACCGTCCGTCATTTCGATTTGTGCCTGGGGTGCCGTGGATGCGAAACCGCGTGTCCATCGGGAGTCCAGTACGGCCGCTTAATCGAAGGCACTCGAGCTTTCGTCGAGAAGAATCATCGCCGCGGGTTCGCAGACCGGATGAGACGCGCGATGATCGGGGCGATTTTTCCGTATCCGCGACGCCTGCGAGCCTTGCTCGCTCCTGTCCGCTTCGCTGATCGCGCCGGGCTGCGCGGACTGCTCGAAATTTTCGTCTCGCGCACAATGCGCGACTGGCTCGCGCTGCTGCCCGCTGAGGCGGAGGATTCTCCCGCGCATCCACCAGTTCTGCCTAAAGAGGAATCCGCCGCACGACCGGTCGTCGCGGTTCATCATGGATGCGTCGCGCGCGTGCTCGCTCCGTCCGAGAACTACAATATCGAGCGTATCCTGACCGCATGGGGATATTGCGTGGTGCGCCTCGACGACGCGCCGTGCTGCGGCGCGCTCGATCTTCATAGCGGAAATCGAAAACGCGCGCTGCGGTTTGTGCGTCGCAACGTCGAAATCATCAAGCGCAGCGGCGCGAGCGCGATCGTCTCGGCAGCGTCGGGATGCTCCACCGCGATAGCGGACTATCATCATCTGCTCGCCGACGATCGGGAGCTGGCTGCGGATGCGAAGGAAGTATCCGCCAGGCTGCGCGACCTGAGCGCGCTTCTTCTCGACGGCTCGACGCCGCGCCTTCGCGAGATGCGCTGCACCGTCACCTATCACGACGCCTGCCATCTTGCGCACGGACTCGGCGTGCGAGAAGGTCCGCGCAAGCTCTTGCGTCAGATTCCGGGTGTTCGAATTGTCGAGATGGCGGAGTCGGATCTGTGCTGTGGTTCGGCGGGAAGCTACAACCTGACTGAACCTGCGATGGCGCGTGATTTGGCGCGTCGCAAGGGCGCGAACATTGTGAGAACCAAAGCAGACTACGCGGTTCTTGCGAATCCCGGATGCGAGTTTCAGATCGCTGCCGAGCTGAAACGGCGTGGTTCGAACACACGCGTTATTCATCTTGGGGATTTTCTGGCGATGGCGCTTGCAACTGAATAACGCGCGCGGGGGCATGTTTCTCAAGCTACCCACAGCGCGGCGCGTGAAATAAATTTCGAGCGAGGGTGGCGCAATGATCGACTATTCCCGTTTTGACAGCGCAATCGGGCTCAACTGGTACGACGCCGATCCGAATCTGCGGCAAATCCTGCGTCGCAAGCTCGACCCCGAGGATCTCCAGTGGTGCGAGCACGAGCTCCACAAGATCGGAGCGCTCACCGGCGGGCCGATTGCGGAGCGCGCGGAAATCAGCGATCGCAATCCTCCGCAGCTCGTGAAGTTCGACAAATGGGGCGAGGAGACGAATCAGATCGTGCATCATCCGGGTGCGCTCGCCACCAAAGCCGACGCCTGGACGGCAGGCATCAGCGGTCCGAGGCTTCGTAACGAAGCAGCTCGATTGAGCCGCGCGTTCCCGCAAATCGTGCAAAGCGCCGCAAACTATATGCTGTCGCAGGCCGAGACCGGGATGCTGTGTGCGATCGGGATGACGAGCGGAGTCAGGCTCCTCGTCGAGCGTTATGCGCCGCATGGTCTGCGCGAGGAGATGCTCGCCCGGCTCACGGCCGAGAGCTTCGACGAGGCGTGGGACGGCGCAATGTTTCTCACTGAGCGCACGGGAGGTTCAGACCTCGGCACGCTGACAACGGTGGCGCGAGAGGAAGGCGATCACTGGCTGCTCAACGGTTCCAAGTGGTTTTGCTCCAATGCCGACGCCGCGCTGATCGCTGCGCTGGCGCGGCCCGATGGCGCGCAGGAGGGAACCAAGGGAATCGCACTTTTCGTCGTTCCCAAGTTCCGCCGTGACGGACGTCGCAACGGCATCAGCATCCGACGCCTCAAGGACAAGCTCGGCACACGAGTCGTGCCGACGGCGGAAGCTGATTTCGTCGACGCTGAAGCGTACCTGCTCGCCGCCGACACTGATTCAAACGATCCCGCTCGCGACGGACGCGGCATCAATCGCATGATGGAGATGGTCAACGAATCGCGTCACGGCGTGGCGGTGATGGCGCTGGGAATCATGCGGCGATGCCTGCTGGAGAGCGCGATTTTCGCGTCGCATCGGATGGCTTTTGGACGGTGTCTGTGGGACCTGCCGATGATGCGAGAGATGCTCGTCGCAATGATCGTCGAACTCGAAGCCGCTGCCGCGCTGGTTTTCGAATCTGCCGGCGAGGGACCGATCGCGCGGCTGCTCACTCCGGTCGCGAAGCTGCGCGCGACGCGTCGCGGCGTCGAGCTTGCGTCGCAAGCGGTCGAGGTCCACGGCGGCAACGGTTATATCGAGACGTGGCCGGTCGCGCGCCAGTTGCGCGACGCGCAGTGCCATACCATTTGGGAGGGCAGCGAAAACATCATTTGTCTCGACATCATTCGCGCGTTTCGTGACGAGCGTGTGATGCGCGCGGTCTTCGAACGATTCGAAGCAGCCCTGGGAACAAGCGACCCGGCAGTGTCCGAGGCGCGCGAAATCGTCGCGAAGAGCATGGGCGAACTGCGCGAGGCGCTGCTTTTTTTCTCGCGCGCGGAGCGCAATGTCGCCGAGCTTCGCGCGCGCGCCTTCGGAAATTATCTGGCAGATACCGCTCAGGCCGCGCTGTTGCTCGAAGAAGCCTCATGGGAACTGCGCACGACTGGGAACGCGCGCAAAGCCTTGATTGCGAAACTGTTCGCGCGCGCGCATCTCAGTTCGGCTCGCGCACGCGGGATAATATCGAATGATCGCGCGGCGCTGGATTTCTTCGAGCCGCTGCTGGGCTACGGAAATATCGATCGCGCCGCGGTCGCATCGATAAGCTGCTGAGCATCGCGCGCGAAGTGTGATGCTCGAAATAAAGTTTTACTTCGCCTACACGAGCCCGTTCACGTACCTCGCGATGGCGCCGGCGTACGAACTCGAGCGAAGCCATCGCGTGCGCCTGAGCTTCATCCCGTACGGCGTGAATATCCGGCGCGTTTACGGCAATCTCGACAAGCCTGAAGTCGATCGTCGAAAGGTGCGCTACCTCTATCTCGATGCGCGGCGCATCGCGAAGGAGCGCGGCCTGATCATTTATCCGCCGAAGAAGATATTTTCGTGCCGGCTCGCGTTTTATGGCGGGCTGTTCGCGGAAAAACACGGTCAATTTCGACCGTACTCCGATCGCGTCTTCGAGCGCTTCTGGAAACAGGAACTCGACGTCGAAGATCCCGCGGCGATCGACGCAGTACTCGCGGAGGTTGGCCTCGACGCGTCAGAATTTCATCACTACGTCGAGTCAGACGCGCGCGGTGATCTTGATCGATGTTTCGCCAAGGCGGAACGCGATCAGGTTTTCGGCGTTCCTACCTTTATCGTCGATAGCGAGATGTTTTGGGGCGAAGATCGAATCGACTGGGTCGTCAAAAAGCTCGACGCGATGCGATTGCGTCGCTAGCCGCGATCAGAGTTCGGGGCTGGCGGGCAGGAACGTCTCGCCCATCAGATAAGCGTCGATCGCGCGAGCGCACTCGCGCCCTTCCCAAATCGCCCACACTACGAGCGATTGTCCGCGACGCGCGTCACCCGCGGCGAACACTCCGGGCGCGCTCGAATGATGATTGCGGCATTCGATGTTGCCGCGCGGGTCGAGCTTGAGCCCCAACTGAGTTACGACGGAATCGCTCTCGGGACCCAGAAATCCCAGCGCCAGCAGCACGAGATCGCAGTCGAGCTCGAATTCGCTGCCCGGGATTTCTTCCATCACGGGCCTGCCATTCTCGCGCTTCCAGTCAAGACGTACTCCCACCAGCTTGGTGACGTGGCCGTTCTCGCCGACGAAGCGCTTGGTGTTGATCGACCAATCGCGGATGACGCCTTCCTCGTGCGAACTCGACGTTCGCAGGATCATCGGCCAATCCGGCCACGGCATTTCGTCGGTGCGCCGCGCAGGCGGCATCGGCAACAATTCGAATTGATGCACGCTCAACGCGCCCTGGCGATTCGACGTACCGAGGCAATCCGAGCCGGTATCGCCGCCGCCGAGGATCACGACGCGCTTGCCGCTCGCGGTAATCGAAGCGTCTTCGGGAATAATCTCGCCTTGATTGCGCTTGTTCTGCTGGGGCAGAAAATCCATCGCGAAATGGATTCCACGCAGCTCGCGCCCGGGGATTGGAAGATCGCGCGGCTTGGTCGCGCCGATCGTCAGCGCGATAGCGTCATACTTCGCGCGCAATTCGTCGCCCGTGACGTCCTTTCCGACGGCGCAGCTGGTAGCGATGTCAACGCCTTCGGCCCGCATCTGCTCGACCCGGCGCTGAACATAGTGCTTTTCCAGTTTGAAATCGGGAATGCCGTAAGTGAGGAGGCCGCCGACGCGATCCGCGCGTTCGTATAGCGTGACCGCGTGACCGGCGCGCGCGAGCTGCTGAGCGCACGCCATCCCTGCCGGTCCCGATCCTACCACCGCGACGCGCTTTCCGGTCTTGCGTGCGGCCGGCATCGGCGTGACCCATCCTGAGGCCCACGCGTGATCGATGATGGTCTTTTCGATGAGCTTGATGGTGACGGGATCGTTGTTGATGTTGAGAACGCAGGCTTCCTCGCACGGGGCGGGACACACGCGACCGGTAAATTCGGGAAAGTTGTTGGTCGAATGAAGACGCTCGATAGCCTCTTTCCATCGCCCGCGGTAAACGAAGTCGTTCCAGTCGGGAATAATGTTTCCGAGCGGGCACCCCTTGTGACAGAAGGGGATTCCGCAATCCATGCATCGCGCGCCCTGCTCGCGCAGCTTTTCGTCGGGCAGTTTGAGCTCAAATTCGCGCCAGTCCTTGAGGCGCTCCTCGACCGCGCGCCGTCGCGGCGTTTCGCGATTGATCTCCAAGAAGCCGGTTATCTTGCCCATCGAAAAA
>DASPQU010000172.1:0-3430 GCA_035624805.1 Binataceae bacterium (SeqCode)
CGAATCCGACCGGGCCGCTGACGGTTGGTCACGGGCGCAATGCCGTGCTGGGCGATACGATCGCGCGGCTCTATGAGATGGCGGGTTTCGACGTCACGCGCGAGTACTATTTCAATAACGGCGGCCGCCAGATGCGGTTGCTCGGCGAGTCGGTGCGCGTGCGCTATCTGCAGGAACTTGGTCGCGAGGCGTCGCTGCCCGAGGATGGCTATCAGGGCGAGTATATTCGCGATATCGCACGCGCTCTCAAGAACGAGCAAGGCGATAAGCTGGCGGAATCGACGGATAACGAGGTGTTTCGCGCCGCGGCGGAGAAGGCGATCTTCGCGGACATCCTCAAGACCTGCGAGACGCTGAAAATCCACTTCGACGTTTTCACCAACGAGCTTGATCTCGTGCGCGGCGGACAGGTTCAGGCGGTCCTCGACGGTCTGAGCGAGCGCGGTCTGGTCGCGGAACACGACGGCGCATTGTGGCTTCGCGCGGAGCCGCTGGGATTACCCAAAGATCGAGCGCTGGTGCGATCGGGTGAGAATCAGGATCCGATCTACCGTACGCCGGATATCGCCTATCACATCGAAAAGCTGCGGCGCGGATTCGGGCTGATTGTCGACGTGTTCGGTGCGGACCATATATCCGAGCACGACGACGTGATCGCGGCGCTCAAGGCGCTCGGTCACGATACTTCGCGGATCAAAGCGATCATCTATCAGTTCGTGACGCTCACGCGCGGCGGCGAAAAGGTGAAGATGTCGACGCGCAAGGCGACTTACGTCACGCTGGACGAACTTGTTGATGAGGTCGGCCCCGACGTCGCGCGATTCTTCTTCCTGTTTCGCAAGCACAACAGCCATCTCGATTTCGATATCGAACTCGCCAAGCGGCAAGCCCCGGAGAATCCGGTGTTTTATGTTCAGTACGCGCATGCGCGCCTCGCGAGTGTTTTCCGCGAAGCCGAAAAGGCAGGGCTGGCGCTTCCCGCGGATACATCGACGGTCAGGCTCGATCTGCTATCGGCGGAAGAACTGGATTTGGCCAAGCGGGTGCTCGGATTGCCCGACATCGCGACCGAGGCTGCCCGCGAACTCGAACCCCATCGGATACCCTTCTACCTGCTCGACTTGGCTGGCGATTTCCATCGCTATTACAACAAGCCTTCCAATCGTATAATCGGAACTGATCGCGATCTCAGCGTCGCCCGTTTGTATCTGGCCGGACTGCTGAAGAGCGGGATCAAGGGCGGACTCGAGTTGCTGGCGGTTTCGGCTCCAGAGCGGATGTGAGGGGACGCGCATGCGTTTCGAAATCAGGGCGGGGGGAGCTTTTCTAATCTTAGTGGGGTTGGCCGGGTTGTCGTGTGTCGTTTTCGCGCTCGGACTCGTGGCCGGATACGAGATGGCGCGGCAGACAGCGCCGGCACCCGTGCAGGTGGCGACGTATCCATTGCCTGCACCTCCGGCAGACGCAGCTGCAGCGCAATCTTCGGTCGCAAGCCCGGCTCCGTCGCCGGCTCTGGCGTCGATTGACACCGGCGCAGGCGCGGTCGATTCAAGAAAAACCGCGACCACGGCCGAACAATCGAAACCCGCAGCCGCGCCTTCGCCCGGGGTATCTTCGTTGGCAAGTGGCGGAGCTGCGACGATTGCGAAACCTGTAGCGCCCCCGGTTCAAGCGAAAGCCAGTGCGATAGCCTCGCCCGCTGCCAAGCCCAGCGCCGCGATCGCCAAGGCGAATCCGCCAGCATTGAAGCCGCGCGCTCCTGAGCCGGTCGACGATTCGTCCGACACGGGCGCACAAGAAGAGACCTCGCCGGCTCCACCCTCCGAATCGACCGCGAGTGCCGGCGTCGCTCCGAAATATACGCCGAGCTCCGTGGCAGTTGCGCACAACAAGGCGTTCAATATCCAGATCGATGCAGTGATGGATCGAACGAGCGCCGAGCAGATGGCGGCGAAAATGTCGCGCCTCGGCTATCACGCCTTCCTGGTACCTACGAATCTGGGCGGACAGACCTGGTGGCGCGTTCGCGTCGGCCCTTACGACAGCGAAGAGCAGGCGCACGACGCGGAGAAGAAGCTGCTGGAACAATATCGCGCGACCTACGCCGGCGGCGAGTAGCTCCGCGCCGTCCGGGCTTTGCATTTCCGGCGCACTACACTACGATCGTTCCAAGCCGGGAGGCGCCGTCATGTCCGAATCGAATGGTGTCGAGCGTTCGCCTAGTCCGATCAAATTTTCACACGCCGTTCTGCGTACTACGCGCTTCAAGGAGATGATTGACTGGTATGTCACCGTACTGAACGCGGAAGTGTTGATGCGCACCGATTTCATCGCGTTCATGACCTACGACGATGAGCATCACAGGATAGCGATCGCCTCATTTCCCGGAACTGTGCAGCGTCACGAGCGCGGCGCGGGCCTCGACCATCTTTCATATACCTATGCTTCGCTGGGCGATTTGGTTGCGACGTACGAGCGCCTTAAGGCAGCGAACATCCTGCCCCGGATATGCATCAACCATGGCCTGACAACGTCGATGTACTACCGCGATCCGGACGGCAACGGGGTCGAGCTTCAGATCGACAATCTCAAGCCGTCGGAATGGAAGGACTGGATGCGCCACGGGATGTCGAGAGAAAACCCCGTCGGCGTGAAGTACGATCCCGAGGATCTGGTGCGGCGCTTTCACGGCGGGGAATCGTTCGCCGATATCGTGCGCTATGACCCATCGAGCCCGCTCGATCCCGAAGCAATTCGCCGCTTGGCGGAGTAAGCGGTTTGGGCGAGGGGAAGTTGACAAGAGTAAGACGGGGTGCCACCCTAGTTGGGCAATGATGAAGGTCACCCTCGAAGCGATGTGGACGATTTGGCGTTGGCGCGCCGATGCGTCCGCCTGTGCTCCGGGCATGTGATCCAGACTTAACAGGGGTCGATCCAGGAGCCGCAGGCGAAACGTCCTGCGGCTCCTTTGTTTTTTGGGGACGGCCGAAGGGGACGCGGCTTCGACGCAAAACAACAGGGGATGAACGACATGGCGCTGTTACCAACCGAAAACGAGTTCGAAGAGTTCGCAAGACGCGGGTTCGATATCGTGCCGGTGAGCCGCGAGATTCCCGCCGATCTCGAAACTCCCGTCTCGGCGTTTCTAAAAATCGCGCGCGGCGACTACGCATTCCTGCTCGAAAGTGTGCGCGGCGGTGAGAAGTGGGGACGCTATACCTTCCTCGGCTCCGAGCCCTCGATGATCATCAAGGCGCGCGGCAATCGCACCGATATTATCCGCCCGGGACGCGGTATCGAGTCGCGCCACGCTCCGAATGCGTTCGAGGAGTTGCGTCGCGAAGTCAAACAGCGGCGCGCGGCCGAGGTCGAGGGCCTGCCGCGATTTTTCGGCGGCGCGGTCGGATTTCTCGCTTACGATATCGTGCGA
>DASPQU010000173.1:0-6344 GCA_035624805.1 Binataceae bacterium (SeqCode)
TGGCAATCAAGAACAGCGCGATCGTCAAGGAACTCAATCTGCCTCCCGTCAAGATTCATTGCTCTGTCCTGGCCGAAGACGCGATCAAGGCCGCGATCACCGATTGGCGCAAGCGCAAAGGGCAGGTCGATACGAGTCAGCCGGCGGCGGAAGAAAAGAAGCGCTCGCGGGCATAACGCAGCGCCGCAAGCATTCCCGGACCTGAATCTCAATGGCAAGCCTGACTCTTTCCGATAACGCCGTCCGCAAGATAAAGCAGCTCGTCGCCGACAAGGATGAGAGTGCGGGACTGCGCGTCAAAGTGGTCGGAGGCGGATGCTCCGGGCTGCAATATCGGATGGAGATCGATTCTGCGAAGGAGCGCGACAAGGTTTTCGAGCGCGACGGTGCTAAACTGATCGTTGACAAAAAGAGTTTTCTCTATCTCAACGGCTCCGAGCTTGATTACGCCGAGGAATTGATGTCCTCGGGGTTCCGGCTCGTGAATCCCAACGTCAAGCGCGCCTGCGGGTGCGGAGAGTCATTCGTGGTGTGAGCGGGAGGATGGGGGAGCGGTGGAATAACGATGGTTCGGTGCCCGTCATGCGCGCGGCCGCAAGAGCCGCGCATGGTATGCGATCAGTGCGGCGCTCCCTTGGGCGCTGAGCTCGACTGTTTCGCCGCATTGGAGCTGCCCAAAAAACTGCGAATCGATTCGCAGGCGCTGGAAGCCGCCTATCACAACCTCGGACGACGCATTCATCCCGATCGTTTCTCATCCGGCTCCGCCGCGGTGCGCAGCGCCAGCCTTCGCGGGACCGCTTTGCTGACGCGCAGCTATCGCACGCTTCGCGATCCTGTTTCTCGCGGTCTCTATTGGCTCGAACTCAACGGCCAAAAGCTCGGTGAGAACAATCAGAACGTTCCGCCCGAGCTTGCGGCGACGGTTTTCAACGTCCAGGAAGAGCTGGCCGAGATGCGCGACGCGGCGCCCGCGTTGCGGGCCGGTTTCAGGGAAAAGATCGAAGAGCGACGCGCTGGGCTTGAAGATTCGATGACGGAGCTGAAATCGCAACTCGACGTGAATTTCGCGGCGTGGGATAAGCGCGATGACGGCGACCATCGGGAACTGATGGTGTCGCTCAAGGGAACTCTCGCGCGTATCGCGTATCTGCGCACCCTCATCCGCGACGTCGACCGGGAACTTGAAAACCTCAAAGCAGCCTGACGAATACCGGGCGCAATAATCATAATGCGAATTTTCGGAATAGACCTCGGCACCACAAACAGCCTTATCGCGGCGATGGACGGCGATCGTCCGCGCGTTTTCGAAGATCCGCGCACGGGAGCGAAGGTTCTGCCCTCAGTTGTCGCCGTCGGTCCCGACGGTCCGGTTGCAGTTGGAGAGGACGCGATAGCTCTCGAACCGCAGCTCTCGCAAGGACGCGAATCGGACGGCGGTAACGTCGCGGTTATCCGTTCCGTCAAACGGTATATGGGGCTTGGCGGCAGCGAAGTTGCTCCCGAGGATCAGTCGCGCTACGCGTTCGCCGATCTCACCGGCCCTGTTGTCAGATTCAAGAGCGGCTCGCGCATCTACACTCCGCCGCAGATTTCGGCCGAAATCCTGCGCGCGCTCAAGACACGCGTCGAAGCGACCGGGGAAAAGGTTGAGCGCGTCGTCATAACCGTCCCCGCCTATTTCAATGACGGGCAGCGACAGGCGACCAAGGATGCCGGACGACTCGCGGGTCTCGAAGTCGTGCGGCTCGTTAATGAGCCGACCGCCGCGTCCCTTGCCTACGGGCTCGAAAAGATGGCCGAGGGCAAGGTTGCGGTATACGACTTTGGCGGTGGCACCTTCGACATCTCGATTCTCAACATCGCCGGCGGCGTTTTCGAAGTGCTCGCCACCAACGGCGATACGCATCTGGGCGGCGACGATATCGATAGTGCGCTCGTCAACTTGATTCTCGAAGGACTGCCCGATTCGCTCAAATCTGAACGACACGTATGGAATACAGCCCGGCATGAAGCTGAGGACGCCAAGAAGCGCCTGAGCGAAGCCGACCAGACGCAGATCACGATTCAACTGCCGAACCAGACGATTCGTAAGAAGATCGCGCGCGCGGAATTGGAGAATATCGCAAAGCCGTTCGTGGAACGGACGCTGGAGCGATGCTCGCTGGCGCTCAAAGACGCGAAACTCTCGCCGTCCGAGATTGACGCGGTCGTGCTCGTCGGCGGCTCGACGCGGATGCCTCTCGTGCGTCGCAGCGTGGCGGATAAATTCGGTCGCGAGCCCTTGTGTTCGATCGATCCTGACCTGGTCGTCGCGCTTGGCGCAGCCGTTCAGGCAGGCGTCCTGATGGGCTCGCAGCAGGAGATGCTGCTGCTCGACGTGGTCCCGCTCTCACTCGGAATCGAGACTATGGGCGGGGTGATGGAACGAATTATCCACAGGAACACGACCATCCCGACCAGCGTTACCGAGAATTTCACCACCGCGGTGGACAATCAGACGCACGTCGATATCCATGTCCTGCAAGGCGAACGTGAGATGGCGCGCGATTGCCGCAGCCTGGCGCGCTTCAAACTGGGCCCGATCGAGCCTCAACCGGCCGGTTATCCCAAGATTGGCGTCACTTTCCTCATCGATGCAAACGGGATACTAAATGTCACAGCGCGCGACGAACGCGCAGGCCGCGAGCATTCGGTCGACGTCAAGCCCAGCTATGGCCTGACGGACGAAGAAATCGAGCGAATGCTCGAAGAGGCCATCGATTTGGGGGAACAGGACCTCGAGGAGAGGCTGCTGACCGTAGCGCGAAGCGACGGCGAGCAGATTCTGGCCGCGCTCCGCAAACAGCTCGGCGAATGGGGCAGTCTCGTCGAACCTGACGAGCGCACTTCGATGGAAGATGCGACGCGGAGGCTCGAAGCGGCGATGGAGGGGCAGGATCGCGAACTAATTTCGCGATTGGTTGAGGAACTGAACCATCTTTCAACTCCCTTTGCAGAACGCATAATGGATGCCGCCATCAAGCTGGCGCTTGAGAAGAAATCTGTCGAGGAAATTTCCTAGCCGGGAAGGACGACGATGGGACTTAAATGGGATCAGGCCGAGGAACTCGCCGAGGTGCTTGCGGAAAACCACCCGGGATTGAACCCTTTGGATGTGCGATTCACCGATCTTCGCCAGTGGATCATCGATTCGGACGAGTTTGACGACGATCCAAAAGCCTCGACCGAGGGAAAACTTGAAGCAATTCAAATGGCTTGGAACGAGATATATCAGGAGCGGCAGGGTGAGGATTAAGCCGATTTAATCGAATAAGAGGCGACCGAGAGGCGTCTCACAGTGGTTACCTTATCCCTAAGAGGAGGTGTGGAGTGGTGGATTCAGTGCAAAATGTGAGGACCGAAACCAAGATGCAGGAAAAGGAAACATTAGACGAAAGGCTGCCCAATCTGTTTGAGCCGGACACCCTTTTGCCTATCCAGTACTTCGAGGCGATGCGCAAAAAGCACGTGCTGGAGGGTGAAAAGCGCCTGGTCCTGAGCGTGCTCGAAGATGGAATCGATTGCTTCATGAAGTGCATGGAAGCGACCACCAGCAAGGGTCAGCGTCTATTTCGTGAAGCCGAAGAGTGGATCAATCTCGAAGACAAGCGTTGGGTCTTTTCCTTCGATAACGTTTGCGAAATGCTCGATATCAATCCGGCCTACATGCGCACCGGCCTTCGACGATGGAAAGAGCGCCGCCTCGAGTTGCTGGCCCGTCGCGCCGAGGAGCGCGCACGGGCTGCGGCTTCAATTCCCGCGCAGCCGGTAGCCGTTCAAGTCCGCGCGCCCGAACCTGAGAAGATCGAGGTGCGGACGCACGTCGCTGGCGCGCCGAAACACGGCAAGGCCGAGCGCATCGGCGCGGGTCGCCCGCGTGTCCGGGCGAGTATTCGCAAACGCGCATAAGGGCGAGCGCGATAGAATTCTTCCCCGGGCGGTATCGTTGTCGCATGACCCGCACCGGCTGAGCCCTCGACTTCAGCGCGAGCCGAGGGCACCTGCTGATTCTTTTCTGATTTTGTACCGACTCCCACCTATCCCGGCGTCGAGAGACGCCGGACGACTGCGATATAATCGCTTGTGATTCGCGGATTCTGGCTTCCTGCCCCGATTGCTTATCCAATCACCGGGCCGTAGCGTTGCGACAGAGAAGCCCTTCGGATGCCAATTCGCACAAAAATTGAGTGCCCCGAATGCGAGGCCGACCTGGTCATGAAGCGGGGCGGCGTTTGTCCAAACTGCGGCGCCCGAATCAGTGAGCACGTGGCCAGAGTTCGCGCGCGCGAGCGACGCATCGAGCAGGTCGTCGCAATCGCCGCGACAGCTCTTGTCGCCGGGCTTTATCTGATGACCAGCGGAGCCAGCCTCATAGAAGGAATCGCGGTTTATGCCGTGATTGGGGCTACAATGTTCTATTTCGCCCGCCGCACTTTTTTCTGAGAACTGCTCCCTCTCGCTCCAACCGCAGTAGCCCGACTGCAACACGTTTTGGGGCGTTCGCGACGCCCGATTCGGTTAGGTCGATTCGCCCTGGCCCAAAGAATCCGCCGCTTGCGCCAGAAAGAATGCATTACCGTGTCATCGAGCCGCATGGCATTCCTGATGCATTCGACGTCGTGGCGGAGGTTCGCGGCAATGAAGTACAAAGGGGTGGTGATGATGGCAGTGGCCGGGCTTGCGATCTCGCTAATATCGACCAGCGCGCGGGCTCAATCTTCGGACAACCGGCTGTTGTATGCGCAGGGTTCCGGATCCTCAGCATATGGTACCACGACGATTTGCGACGATAGTGGTATCAATTGTCACAATGTTCCAACGAGTTCTCTGGCACGTTCTGGCAACGATGCGGCCTCGGCGAGGACTTCCGGCCCGCCTTGTAGCGAGGCTGCAACTCAGCCCACGGGCGAAATCGGATGTAATCCAAGTCTTCCAAGTTCAGCAAACGGCTTGCTGATGTTCGGCGCGCTTGCGCAGATGCTGGGATTCGGCGGTCAAACGCAGCATCAGTGAGTTGACGGGAGCAAACAAAACCGCGACGGAATCCGATTCCGCCGCGGTTGTCGCTATCCCCCGATTCGTTTCGATCACGCCCTGGCGAGATTCTCGACCGCGCTCAGGATGCGTTTGCGACGCTCCTCCGGGGTGGGCGCGAACGACGAGAACTGAATTGCGGTAGTAGTGACGCCCGCATCGAAATATCGCTCGATACGCTGGCGGCAATACTTCGCATCGCCGAACACGAAGATCTTTTCGATCATCTGCTCGGGCAATGATTCCATCGCCTTCTTGCGATCGCCCTTGTTCCACAGCGACATCGCTTCTCCCGCTTCCGATTCGTATCCGATCTGCTGAAAGAACTTGTTGTACTGGGGCACGGTCAGGTATGCGGTCAGCGCGCGACGCATCAGCGGCCGCACGATTTTCTCGTCCTCGTCGACAGACATCAGGATGCGGCACACGCAATCGAGCTTGGACGTATCCTTGCCCGCGAAGCGCATTCCGGCGCGCACATGTTCTAGCATCCCGGGGAGCGTATCCGTCGTGATGAAATTGGTGACCAGCCCGTCGCCGATCTCGCCCGCCAACCGCAGCATCTTGTCGCCCTGTGCGCCGAGATAGATCGGCGGCGTGCCGGCGTCCATGTTCACGTCGAGCTTGAATCCGTTGGTGCGCACGGTTTTTCCCGCAAGCGTCGCTTTCTCGCCCGCAAAGGCCTGACGCAGGATCTGCACGGTTTCCTTCGTCCGGGTAATCGGGCGCTCGAACGGCACGCCCATCCATCCGTCAACGATATTCGGAGTTGATATCCCGATTCCGAGCACGAAACGCCCGCCCGAAAGCTGATTTACGGTTGCCGCCGACATGGCGATCAACGCCGGCGGACGTGTGTACACGGGAACGATCGCGGTACCGAAGCGCATCCGCTGCGAAATCATCGCGGCCGCCGCGAGCGGCGTGAAAGCGTCGGTCGCGTACGATTCGTATGACCACGCATCGGTATATCCCGCGCGATCCGCCGTCCGTACCAGGTCCGCGAAGTATTTATTCGCAAACGCGTCGCCCGGTATCGTTATCCCAAGATTACGCATAGTTGCCTCCCAGCGTCACGCCACAATAGCGCAACCGAATCAAATCTCGCACGTCCGTCCGCGAATTCAATCGAGCTGATTCAGGGCCTCGGCAAGATGCATCACGCGGCGATCGGGGCATAGATGGCGAATCTGCGTGCGGCAAGAGAATCCGTCGGCGATAACGATTGCATCGGGGGCGCTCTGGATCGCTGGTATCAGCACGCGCTC
>DASPQU010000174.1:0-3665 GCA_035624805.1 Binataceae bacterium (SeqCode)
CTGCGTCGTCAGGACCTGCGCGCTCGGATTCGCCTGACACTTTTCAGGCTCGATCGTCGGCGCAGTCAGGATGAAAAGCGTCTTGCGATCGCTTCCGCCCATCGCGCACGCGATCGCGAGTTGATCGGTCTTGATCCTCTCCGCGACGCGACCGCCTTCGAAAACTCGCAGCACTGAATTGCTGAACGGCGATGCGACCCAGATCGCGCTTTCCGCATCGAGCGCGATTCCATCGGGAACGTCCTCGCCGAGTTCGGCCCATACCCTACGATTCTTGAGCGATCCGTCGGGCGCGATATCGAACGCGGTCAGCCGATGACCCATCGATTCGCCTACGACCAGCGTCTTTCCATCGGGCGTAATCACGGTGCCGTTGGGAAACACCAGGCCCTCTGCGGCAATGCTCGCCTTGCCTTCGGGCGTGACCATCACGAGATTCGCCGGCTTCTGCGGCTCGTCGATATAGAGGTTGTATCCAAAGTTGCCGACGTACGCCCTGCCCTTTGCGTCAACAACCATGTCGTTGCAGTGGAACGCAGCTAGCGCGCTTAGGTCGGCGTGAACTTTCATTCCGTCGCGATCGAGTCGCATCAGCTTGCGATCGGTCATCGAGACGACGAGCATCCGCCCGTCCGGCAGCCATCCGAGTCCCGAGGGCCAGTTCGGCGCCTCGACGATCGTCTTGACGCGACCTGTCGAGTCGATCGCGATGACCTTGTGCGCGTGCATGTCGGAGAGGAACAGCTGCCCGTCATGCCATCGCGGCCCTTCGGGAAACATCAACTTGTCGACCAGAACCTTAAGCGTACGCATCGCGATGCTCTCCTTCGGACGCGATCAATCGAGGGCGCCCTTTTCGCGCAGCTTCTTCACTTCGTCGGCGCTGTATCCGAGGATGCCCGTCATCACCTCGTCGGTATGCTGCCCGATGCAGGGCGCCGTCGCGCGGACCTCAGTCGGTGTTGCGCTTAAGCGCCACGGAATCCCGCAGTGCGGATAAACGCCGATCTCGGCGTGTTGCTTGCGCACGAAGTAGTTGCGCGCGAGCAGATTGGGGTCTTCGCTCAAAGAATGGCTGTCCGCCACGGGCGCCGATGCGACGTTCGCAGCCTGAAGGCGCGCGACGACATCCTCGACCTTTTGCGGCAGTGTCCAATCCTGGATTATCTTCTCCAGCTCATCCTCATTGGCCTTGCGTGCCGCGAGCGTTGCGAACCGAGGATCATTCACGAGCGCAGGCTGCCCCATCGCATCCACCAACCGGCCCCATTCGGCGTCGTCAGCGCACGCGATCGAAACCCATCGATCGATCACGACGCCCATGACCGGCTCGGGCCAATCCAGGCATTTGAAGTTTCCGTGCGGCGCCATCTGCGGATCACGATTTCCGTCCGCGACCGGTTCGACGCCATTCATCGTGTATTCGAGGAGGCCTTCGGCGAGCACGTCCATCGCGCACTCCCACTGGCTCATCTCGATATACTGCCCCTGCCCGGTGCGCGATCGATGGTACAGCGCGGTGAGAAGCGCAAATGCCGCGTGCACTCCAGCGTTGGGATCGGCGTAGCTGAACCCGGCGTGCATCGGAGGCCAATCCTTGTATCGCGTCAGCGACGACAATCCCGAAAGGGGAACCTGTGCCGGTCCGTAAGCGATGTAATCGCGATACGGTCCCGAATCGCCGTAGCCCGATAGCGTCGCCATGATCACATCAGGGCGCAGCTTTTTGCATTCCTCGTATCCGAAGCCCATCCGCTCGAGCACGCCGGCGGCGAAATTGTTGATCACGATATCGCTCTTCGCGATCAGGCGTCGCGCGGCCTCCTTGGCCTCGGGATGTTTGAAGTTGAGCGTAAGCGACTTCTTGCCCTGATTGTATTGATTGAAATATCCCGAGCGATTGAGTCCCTGGAAAACGCCGTCCGGCCACGGCGGCAGCATCCGCGTGACGCAGGGGCGCGTCGTCGTCTCGATACGGATGACTTCGGCGCCAAGATGGGCAAGCTGAAGCGTGCAATAGGGACCCGCCCACACCCACGTGAAATCCGTAACTCTGATTCCTTCCAGCGGAGCTTTTTTGGCCATCAGATAACTCCCGCGCTCTTGAGTTGAGCGAGCCGCGCGGCGCCGATTCCGAGGCGCTTGCCGAAAATTTCTTCGTTCTGTTGTCCGAGCGTCGGCGCAGGACGGCGGATTTCCCACGGCGTTTTTTCATACTTGAGCGGTGCACCGGGATATTTGTGTTTGCCCGCGACCGGCTGCGCGATTTCGACGAAGAATCCGCGCGCCTTCAGATGGTGGTTCCCGAGCAGATCGCCCATCGTCGAGACCGGAGCGAACGGAATACGTTTGGCCTGCGCGAGTTCGTACAGTTCCATCACCGTGTACTTGGATATCTTTTCTTCAAGTAACACTTTAAGTGCGTCCCAATTCAGCGCCCGCACAAGGCGATCCTTGAAAATCTCCTCGTCGGCCCAATCCGGATGGCCCATCAGCTCGACGAACGCCTTCCACTGGTGCTCCTCGATGCACAACACGTAGATGTAGCCGTCCTTGACCTCCATGGTTTCGGCCGGCTGAAGCGGCTTCTGCCCCAGCCGAGTCGCGACCATTTTCATGTACGGCCAGAACGAAAACGTCATCTCGAGCTGCGACGCGATCGATTCCTGCATCGAAACGTCTATATGCTGCCCCTCGCCGTCGCGGCGCCGGGCGATAAGCGCGCCCATCGTCGCGACCGCAGCGTGGACTCCGCCCTGATACCCGGATTGCATTCCGAAGGTCTTGAGCGGAGGCAGTTCGGGATGGAGCGCGCCGCCGCCGTTGAGAACGCATACTCCCCCGCCCGCCCATACGGTGATGTCTTCGGCGCGCCAGTTGCGATACGGCCCAGTCATCCCCCACGGCGTGATCGAGGTCATAATCAGTTTCGGATTGATTTTCGCGAGGCGCTCGTAGCTGAGCCCGATACGATCCATCTCGGGCGGAACGACGTTATGAACGAGGATGTCGGCGTCGGCGATTAGCTTCTCGAAAATATCGAAGCCCTCGGGTCGGGCGACATCGAGCGTGACGCCGAGCTTGTTCGTGTTGAGATAAAGAAAGAGACCGCTTTTCTCGGGATGGGGCTGATGGCCGGGGAAGGGGCCGCGCGTGCGCGCGGGATCTCCTGTTCCGGGACGCTCGATTTTGATCACCTCGGCGCCCATGTCCGCCATCAATTTCGTGGCGTAGGGCGCCGCCGCCATCTCGCCGAGTTCGAGGATCTTTACGTCAGATAATGCTCCTGCCATCGATTCTCCCAAGCCTATAAAAGTCCTCGCCCCGTCGGGGAGAGGACGCCGCAAAGCGGCAGGTGAGGGTCAGCTTTCAGCGCGTCGCGAATCGCGACGCGCGATTCGCATAATCGCGCGCGAACGATGCGCGCTGGATAAGGACCGTCACCCGCGGCAACAAATGCCGCGACCTCTCCCTGACCGGGCGAGGTTCTGCAAAGGCCAACTCAGCCGCAATGATGTGTCGAGCTTCGAAAACACAGTTTCTTCACAGCCTCTGAAAGGGGTCCAAAGGGGGCAACCCTGCGCTCGGAATGACGGGTTGGTTCCGAGAATTCCAATTTCTCACAGGCTCGCGCTGTGACTGCCCGCGTTACGATGTATTCTGTA
>DASPQU010000175.1:0-2417 GCA_035624805.1 Binataceae bacterium (SeqCode)
GACGGCCATGACCGCGGCGCGAAGATCATCGCTCGCGCACTTCGCGATGCAGGATTTGAGGTTATCTACACCGGGCTTCATCAGACGCCCGAGATGATCGCCGAAGCCGCCGTTCAGGAAGACGCCGACGCCGTCGGCCTCAGCATCCTTTCCGGAGCGCACAACACGCTCTTTCCGGAAGTGATGCGCCTGCTCAAGGAAAAAGGCGCGGGCGACGTCGCCGTGTTCGGCGGCGGAATCGTTCCCGAAGACGATGCGAAGAAACTCAAGAGCGCTGGAGTAAAAGAAATCTTTACGCCCGGCGCCTCGACCGAAGACATCGTGAAATGGGTCCGCGAGAACGTTCATCCGCGCTCCTGATTTTGGCTCGCCCGCAATGGATTTCGAACTCACCGAAGAGCAGCGCCAGATCCGTAACACACTGGCCGAATTTGCCGAGCGCGAGATAAAGCCTCATTCCGCTCGCTGGGATCGCGACGAGGTTTTCCCCCGCGAGGTCGTAACGAGTCTCGGAGAACTGGGTTTTCTCGGCGTTTCCTTTCCTGAAAAATGGGGGGGCGGCGCTGCGGATACGTTATCTCAGGCGCTCGTCGTCGAAGGGCTGTCACGATACGACGCTTCGATCGGATTGACCTGCGCGGCGCATATGTCGCTCAGCACCGGGCATATCGCCGCGTTCGCGTCGGACGAAATTCGCAACCGGCTCGTACCCGATATGCTTCGCGCGAGCAAGCTCGGCGCGTGGTGCCTTACCGAGCCGGGGTCGGGCTCCGATGCTGCCGCGATGAAGACGCGCGCGCGTCGCGACGGCGACGACTACGTTATCAGCGGCGCCAAGATGTTCATCACCAACGGCTCGGTAGGCGACGTTTACGTCGTGATGGCGGTGACGGACGCGTCGAAAGAGCGGTCAGGGATTTCCGCTTTCGTCGTCGAACGCGGCGCTGCTGGGCTAAGCAACGGGCGCAAGATCGAAAAGCTTGGCTTGCGCGCGTCGGATACCGCCGAAGTTATCTTCGATAACGTCCGCGTCCCCGCGCGCAATCTGATTGGCGGCGCTGGCGAGGGGTATCGTCAAACCTTGAAGGTGCTCGAAGGCGGACGGATTGGCATTGCCGGATTTGCGCTTGGAATCGCGCGAGCTGCTCTGGAGGACGCGCGCGAATACGCGCTTGGACGCACGGCGTTCGGAAAAAAGATTTCCGATTTCCAGGCGATTCAGTGGATGCTCGCGGACATGGCGACGCGAATCGACGCATCGTGGATGCTGATGTGTCGCGCGGCGGAGTTGCGTGATCGCGGTCAGCCGTTTGGACGCGAAGCCGCGATGGCCAAGCTCTACGCGTCGGAGACTGCGATGTTCGCGACCATTAAAGGCGTGCAGATTCACGGCGGCTACGGGTTCGTCACCGATTTTCCCGCCGAGCGCTATATGCGCGACGCCAAGCTTTCCGAGATCGGCGAAGGCACCAGCGAAGTTCAGCGGATGATCATTGCGAAGTCGCTGCTCAAGGAAGGCTACACGCCTGCGTGATCCGCTACTCCTTGGTCGCGGCCACGAAGGCGTAGTCGCCGAGTTCATTTCGATAAAAGTCTGCGACCTCTGCGAAGCGGCCGGATTTGACGTCATCATCGAGCCGCTTCAGTCCGCGCTCGATTTCTGATTTATCCGTATAGCTGGCGAAGGTGGAAATTCCCGCTCGAGTCACGGAGTCAAGATAGATTTCGGGTCGGAACTTTCCCGCGTAGAGGAACAAATCTTCGAGTGTTTCCGAAACCGACCATCGTTTGATTACAATTCCGTCAAAACCCGAACGGCGCAGGTCGGTTTCGACAGCATCTAGCGGTGGCATCTGGACGATCCCCCGCGCCATCAGCGAAGGGAAATACTCGTTGAGCCAATAGCCTTCCATCTGGTCGCGGTCGGCAGTGAAAATCACGAAGCGCCCCGAGCGCATCACACGAAACACTTCGCGAAACACGGCCGCTGGATTGCGCATGTGATGGATGGCGAGGGTGCACATCGCCCCGTCAAATTTGCCGTTCCCAAACGGCAGCTTCTCTGCGTCCGCCATTGTCCAATCGACGCATCCGCCCTTGGCGCGCGCCTGCGCGAGCATCGTCGCTGACAGCTCCGCGGCGATCAGTCGCGCGCCACGGTTCGCAAACGCGATGGTGTAGTTGCCGGTCCCCGATGCGACGTCGAGGTAACGAGCGCCGGGCATGAATTCGATCAGACGCGCGAGAATGTCGCTGATTTCCGGATCGGCGCGACGCGTCGCGTCATAGGTGCGTCCGATCGCGTCGTAAAGCGCCATCGCGAGCGCGATCAGCCGAGGAGATCACGCCGAATTGTCTCGATCTCGCCGTTGTCGAGGCCGATGACGGTACGCACGAATGCGTTGATGTTTCCGGCG
>DASPQU010000176.1:0-5083 GCA_035624805.1 Binataceae bacterium (SeqCode)
GACAGAAGTCGTAAAACTCCCGCCGCTCGGGAAGCGGCAAATGTTCCATCACTTCCAGTGACGCCAGGCATTCGATCTTGATGCCGCGCGATTCGAGATCATGCGCGAGGCCGGCGATGTCCGAGAATACATAAGTGGCCGGGCGCGCATTGTCGTACTTCGAACGTAGCTTTGCCGCCCACTCGGCGATCGGTTCGTACGCCGCGACGTACTCGGGAATCGACGCGCCGTTGCGCGAACGGAAGATTGCGTCGATCAGAAATCCGTCGGCCGCGCCCCAATCCACGAACGAGCGCGGGCGGGTCTCGTCAACGATTCGACGCACTACCTCGAAGCGGCGCAAATGCGCATAGCGAACCACGCGCGACGGATTGGCGTGCGTGTAGCTCTCATAGACGCCCGGAGGCGGCGGCGTGATGTCCTTTGCCATGCTTTTTGGCGCCGTCTACGCGCTCGATCCTCCGGCGCGCGATTCAGTTTGACGCATCGACTGAAGCCACCACGCAATCGTGTCTTTGAGGCCTTCAGCCAGATCGAAGCGCGGACGCCATCGGAGTTCGCGATGAAGTCTCGTGACGTTCGGAATTAAAACGTCAGGCTCCCCCGGACGCGCATTGAGCGCGCCGAAGTCCAACATATCGCGCGCGTCGAGCTGGTCCGCGATCTTGAGCGCAAGATCGCGAATCGTAATTGGCGCTCCTGATCCGATATTTACGACACCCTCGACCTGGTCCTCCAGAATACCGGCGAGTGCGCGCGCAACGTCGTGTACGTGCAGAAAATCGCGAAGCTGGCGACCGTGCGTGAGAGGCATCCGCCGCTTGCGGCAAAGCGCAGCGATAATTGCGGGAACCAGCCGCTCGGGTGACTCATCAGGCCCGAACAGATGAAAAATCCTTCCCCACGCGACGCTTAGTGAAGCGGTTCGCGCCCAGGTGCAAACCGTTTCGCGCGCGGCGTTCTTCGCCGATCCGTAAATGCTCTCCGATCGCGCCGGCGTGAGATCCTCGGTGCAATATCCGAAACGGGGGTCGTATTCGAAGCACGTGCCAGCGTAGACTGCGCGCTTGCCGCCGTGTTTCGCGAAGCTCATCGACAGCTTCAACGTGGCATCGGTCCATCGAAAATTCTCAGGCGACTGCAGGTATTTTCCCGGAACCACGTACCACGCGAGATGCATCAGATGCGTGGGTCCGACCGCACTAATCAGGGTTTCAACCTGCCCGTAATCGAGCAGATCGGCGCGATGCCATCGCACTGCAGTATCGTCGCCGTGTGCAAAGCCGCGCGAACTCACCGCGTGAACCTCGTAGCCGAGACCTTCGAGGACCGGGATACACTGGCGCCCGATAAAACCGCTCGCGCCGGTAATCAGAACTCGCTTCATCGTTGGAAATCCGGATGACTGCGATCCTTGTTCGAGATCACGATCGGCTCGAACGGCCATTTGATGCCGAAACTCGGATCGTTCCATCGCGCACCGCGTTCATGATCGGGCCGGTAAAACTCCGAGACCTGGTAGAAAACTTCGGTATCGTCGACGAGAGATAGATATCCGTGCGCGAATCCTTCAGGCACATAAATCATCGTGTGCCCGACCGCCGTAAGTTCTATCCCGAACCATCGCAGGTACGTCGGCGACTCCGGCCGGAGGTCCACCATCGCGTCGAAGATGGCGCCGCGCGTACATCGCACAAGCTTGCTCTCCTGCGCCGGAGCAATCTGGTAATGCATTCCGCGAAGGGTGCCACGGACGGGATTGAACGAGACGTTGCATTGCATCACGGCAGGATTGAGTCCGTGCGCGAGGAATTCCTCTCGACAGAACGCGCGCGCAAAGAAACCGCGCTCGTCGCTCCTGGGTTCCAGTTCGACTACGAAGGCGCCTTTAAGCGGTGTCTCGATAAACCTCATCGGGAGCCGCTCCTGCGCAGATAGGGGTTCGCAGGACTGAACACCGGCCATCGACGTTTGGATGCGGGCTGACGCAGCGGATGGTCGAGAACGTGCAGGTAGTGCATGTTTTCGATCCATCGCGCGTTCTTGAAAATCCTTTTTGTGCGCAGGAAGCGTGGATGCTCGATCTTTCGCACGATGCTCGACGCGTTGAACTCTTCGATCGCAAGCAACTCGCCGCACGCGCTGTTGTGTGTGTCTTCCATCATGTCGTCGACATAGATGACGGTAAGCGGCAGATACTTGCGCGGGTTCGCGTCGAGCAGCATCGCCAGCGCATCCTTCGCCGACGAATAGTAGTCCACGTCGAGCGAGATGAATCCGACCGGCGAATCTGGGTCGATATTACCGACGAACTCCGCAGCCGTTTCGCGAATCAGCCCGAGGAGAAGCTCTGCATTTGAAGGTAGCGCACGCTTCAATGTGTCGCGATCCATGGAAAAATCGCCACCTTCATAGAGTTCAGGATGGTCGCGATAATCGGCGGGCGGCGGCAACCCCGTGCCGGTGTCGAATCCAAACACTCGAATGGCCACCCCGGTCGCGCGCGTTGTTCGTTCGGCGAGTTTGGCGAGATTCATCAAGCCGGTTCCCGGGCCGACTCCAAACTCGATCGCGGTAAAGGACTTGATTCCGCAGAGATTTGCGAAATCGGCGGCGCGCAACAGCCCCCATGCGTACGGCTGGCGCACCACGAGATCGAAGTTCACCTTCGCGCGATAGGAGCCGAACACCGCCACCGGTATAGAAACGAGGTTCAGGTGAATCGGCTCCGTGAGCCGCTCGTATACGATACGTCGCCAGCTTCGGCCGCTCAGGAGCTTTTGAAAGAACATGTCGTATTGCGACAACGCTTTACGCGCGCCCCTACTTTTTCCATCGCAGCGACTGGTCAAGGCGCCCGGACTCGATCAGATGCCTGAACTGCGCAAGGCGATTGAAGCTGCGACCTTCAAATTCGCCGCGCGTCAGATGCCTGCGCGAAAAGGCGTCGCGCAACTCGATTGCGCCGGCACGTGCATCCCATCGCGGCGCAGCCTCCGGCATTGCACGCATCATCCTGCGAAAATCGACTCGGTAGCTTCGTGGATCCGGGCCGGAGGCTCCCGCGTATTCGACCGATGATTCCGGATTTACCTGACGGACGATCTCGGCAATATCGCGAACTTGATAGTTGTTGCTCTCGGAACCAACGTTGAAAGCCTGATTGCCGACCACGCCTGCGGGAGAGGTCAGCGCCGCGGCGAATGCACGCGCGATATCCTCGACGTGCACGAGAGGACGCCACGGAGTGCCGTCGCTCATGACGCGGACTTTGCCGGTCGTGAACGCCCATCCGGCAAGATTGTTCAGTACCACGTCGGTACGCAGCCGCGGCGAGATTCCATACGCGGTCGCATTGCGCATGTACACCGGACAAAATTCGCCATCCGATAGCTCCGCGAGATCGGCTTCGCCGCGCATTTTGGATTCGCCGTACGCTGTGACCGGGCGCATCGGCCCGGTCTCATCGAGAATCGCCTCCGTGCCCGACGCGCCGTAAATGCTGCACGAAGACGAATACAGAAAACGTCGAACGCCGGCGGCCCGGGCAAGCTCTGCAAGTCGAATCGTCGCACGATAATTTATATCCAGGGTCAGGTCGGGATTGAGTTCGCCCAGCGGGTCGTTGCACAGCGCGGCAAGATGGATAATCGCGTCGAACCCGCGCAAGTCCTCCAGGGCGACATCGCGCACGTCCTTGCGAACCAGCGGATATGACGCGAGAGGATGGCTGAAATCGCATCCTTCGAAATAGCACGTGTCGAGGCCGATGACCTCGTGACCGATGGCGAGCAGAAACGGCGCCATCACCGCTCCGATATATCCCTCGCTTCCGGTTACCAGCACCCGCATTGCGATACCCCGATCCGTAAAATCGCGTCGGGTTTCATTTCGACGCGCTAAGCAAAATCTCTTCGCCCAACGACGATCCGGCCTTTACCAATGCCCATTCGGCAAACTCCCACAAACGTGCGCCCAAGGGAGTGCCTGCCCGGCGGGTCTCGTTCCAGTCGTAAGAGCCGCAGTGTTTTATGGCATTGCTCGCAATGAATACGAAGCCTGCGTACCGTGCGGTGCTCACGACGCGGCAGGTCGAAAACCCGGCTTCGCGCGCCAACCGGCCGAGCGTCGAAGCGTTGAAGATGTATCGATGGCGCGGGGGGTCGAGATGCGCCCAACTAACGCCGAAGAGGCGATGACCGAGGCTGGCACTGTTCGGCGTAGTCACGATTAGGACGCCGCCCGGGGCCAGGATGCGTCGGCATTCGCCGAGCAGGGCGGCCGGGCGCGCGACGTGCTCAATAACGTGACCCATCGTTATTGCGTCAAAGGCATCGTCAGTAAATTTCTGCTGTTCCAACGTGCCGCGACGCACATCGAGGCCGAGCCTTCGTAGTCTCTCCAGCGATTTTGGATCCGATTCGACGCCGCAAACCTGCCACCCGGCGGATTTCATTTTCCGAAGATCGGCGCCGCCGCCACATCCCACGTCGAGGTATCGTCGTCCGGCCGTCGGAAGAACGAGGTTCATCGGAAATTGATCTTCAAAGCGGCGCGGCGGATAAACCAGGTATTTCAGGCGCCGCACAACTCCCAGGCTCGCGGAGTCCGAAGCCTCCGCCTGTTCTTCGTGCGTAAAGTAGTTGGCGTATGCCGATTCGAGTTGCTCGTCACTCAGCATTGGATCCTGCCATATGAGCCCACATTCCCGACGCACACATCGCCGGAGATTCCAGCCGCCCGGCGCGCCGAACATCCTGTCGGTCAGCGCCTTGTACTGCTCGACTCCATCCGCTCCGCACATCGGGCATGCTCGGGCAGCAGTCGTCTGAAGCGTCGATCCGGCATCGTCACGCGACCGCTTTCCTGAGGCAGTAGATGTCGTGCCGTTTAGTCCCACACCTTCCATGGAGCTTTTCCGGAAACCCAAAGGTCGTTGAGCAGCCGGGTTTCGCGATAGGTGTCCATGCATTGCCAGAAGCCGCGATGTTGATAGACAGCGAGCTGACGACGACACGCAAGTTCCGAAAGCAACCCCTCCTCCAGGCTTCGCTGCTCGTCGGCAACGGAATCGAGCGCGGCG
>DASPQU010000177.1:0-2350 GCA_035624805.1 Binataceae bacterium (SeqCode)
GGACGCTGCCATGTACCTTGCGCACATATCCGCGCAAAACAGCGTCGCATACTCCCCTGCAGAGAGCCGCCATTGCTGGATTCAGGTGGCGCGGGGATCGATTGCGATTAACGGCATCGCGCTCGAAGCCGGCGACGGCGCATCGATCAGCAACGAGAGGCGACTGGATCTACGCGCGATCAAGGACGCCGAGGTAATTGTCTTCGACCTTGCCTGACGCCCCGACGTGCTACCCGTCTACTTCGACAACTCCCATTCGACGAGTTCCAGCCGGTCGTTGCCGAAGAACATCACACCGTCCACGAAAATCGTCGGCGAGCCGAAGCCCCCGCGCTCGATCAATTCCTCGGTGTTGACGCGAAGCTTGCCCTTATACGACTGTGAGTTGATCTTCTCGAAGAATTCCTTTTCGTCCAGTCCGACTTCGCGAACGATCGCGCGCATCACGTCGTCCTTGCTGATATCCGCATCGTCGCCCCAGTAGCGTTCGAACACGCGGCGCGAATATCGCGAGATGAGGCCGTGCTCGAGCGCGACAAACGCCCCGCGCATCGCCTTGACCGAGTTGACGGGAAACACGGTCGGGCTGCCGATCTTGATTCCGTAGTAATTCGCCCAATCCTGGAGATCTTTCTGATAGTAGCGCGCCTTGGGCTTCACCGGATTGGTGCGGCTCTCGTATACGGAAGGATTGACGGCATTAAAGACGCCGCCGACCAGTATCGGTTTCCAAATCAGGTCGGCGCGATGGCGCGCCGCGACGTCCTCGATTTTCGTGAACGCCAGGTACGTCCACGGACTCGAGCAGTCGAAGTAGAACTCAAGTTTTTTTGCCATCGATTCGCCTCCCTGATGTACGCTTGCAAGCTGATGTGCTCGTGCGCAGTATGATGCAATAGATAGATATAGATATGATTTACATCTAATAGCTCATATCAGCTGCTGCTCATTTGGGTTCGTTTGGTAATTTTGCATGATTAGTGAGCCACCTTCCGTAGGCCTCGCCGCCGACCGTCGGAGCATCGGCGCGCTCCGAACCGATCATTGCAGGAAGGCGACCCAACGTGAAGGGAATCCGACTCAACGTCGCAGGCGCTTCGGGGATAACGCGTCCTCGGTAACGCCCAGTTCGGCCAGATCCTTTGGGACGCCCTCGCGAAGCGCGAGGCTCGCGACGAGGCGGCCCATCGCCGGCGAGGTTTCGATTCCGTAGCCGCCCTGTCCGGCGAGCCAGAAAAATCCAGCAAGCTCGGGGTCGTATCCGACGGCCGGGATTCCGTCGGCGACGAACGATCGCAGCCCCGCCCATTTGCGCACGATCGTTTTCACCTTGAGATCTGCCGCCGTCTCGACGCGCTGAATCGCAGTCGCAACGTCGGTGTCGTCGGGAAAAACGTCGCACGGCTCCATCGGGGTTTCGTCCTCGGGCGAGGCGAGAATCCTGCCCGCATCGGGCTTGAAGTAGAACTGCTCGCCGATATCGTTGACCGCCGGCCACTTTTTGATTTCCGCGCCTTCGGGAGGATCGAACACCACGATCGTGCGACGCTTCGGCACCAGCCCGATCGGTTTTGCTCCCGCGAGCCGCCCTAGCTTGTCGCACCACGCTCCGGCCGCGTTGATTATCGCCGGAGCCTCGAAGATGCCCCTGGGAGTATGGACTTTCCATGAATTGCCGACGCGTTCGACGCGCGTCACTTCGGCTTCGGTGAGAGTCTCGGCGCCGCGATGGCGCATCGCGCGCAGGAAACCGTCGTGCACGGCGTGCACGTCGATATCCATCGCCTCCGGATCGAGCATCGCGGCCGCGACATATCCGGGACGCATCGCAGGAACCATCGCGCGCACCGCGCCTTCATCCAGACGACGAACAGAGGACAGGGCGCCCGAGTTGTCTCGCGCCTCGCGATCGATTTCGGCAGCTTGGTCTTTGCGACCGATAAAGACGACGCCTCGCGGCGTGACCAGCGGAGTTTCGGTGAATCCCGGCGGAGGATTCAGGAAAAACGTCTGACTTCCGCGGGCGAGCGCGCGAATAACCGCCGGGCCATGAGTTCTAAGATAAAGCGCGGCCGAGCGTCCCGTCGTGTGATATCCGAACACGCGCTCGCGTTCGAGCAGGACGACTTTGGCGCGCGCGGCGAGCGCGTAACCCGCAGAAGCCCCGGCGATTCCGCCGCCCACGATTATGAAGTCGAACTTCCCGCCGCTCACGATGACCTCCGTCGCTTCGCGACGCCCAGGGTCGCGTATCCGTCAAGTCTACGACTTTCGAGCCATCATTTCATTCGATTAGCGATAGTCGGCGTAACGCAGCGATCGTCAATTTTCCACGGCCACCAAATCTGCG
>DASPQU010000178.1:0-5895 GCA_035624805.1 Binataceae bacterium (SeqCode)
ATCCGATGCTCTTCGATCTGGCAATCGCTCTCGAGCATCATCACGCGATTGTTGAGTTCGACCGCCCACATCGGTTCGACGAATAAGGTTTCGCCGGAGACAGATCGGTCCTGCACGATGCCCTCGAGCTTTTCGGAGTAGTTGAGCTTGAGCGGAAGCACGAAGCGTCGGTTGCGGACCGTGACCAGATAGTCCGAGACGAACGATTCCATCCCGGGCTGATTGAGAGAGCGCAGCAGGCGCGTTTCGAGTTCGAGGCGCTCGGTGCGAAGTCGATTGCGCAGCCGCTTGAGCTCGGGCGACGCATCGTCGAGAAGGCCGCCGTCGTCGGCAAGCGCTTTCAGCAAAGCGTCGGCGAGTTCTTTGGGCGCGAGCAGGTTTCCCGACCATACGGCGACGCGCGGAAACGGCTCGACTCGCGATCGGATGAAGCTCGAAAGATGGCGCGAGTTGAGAACGAAATCTCGAATCTTGACGAGCGATTCGCCATCGAGGACCGCGCCTTCGCGGGCGGCGGCGAGAATCAGTCCGCGGATATCGGAAAACTCCGAGATCGGAATCGATCCCGCATGGCGGCGCAGCTCGGCCATCTCCGCGCTCGCGCGCAGTCGCTCGCGCACCTCGGCCGGGTCGGTCGCGGGACGCAATGCCGCGATCTCCTCGCGTGCCGGCTCGGACGCGGCGAATCCGGCGACAAGAGCGAGCACCTTGTCGAATTCAAGCGATTTCAGATCCCGTTCGCGCACATCCGTTCTCTATGCGATTCGGTCGCGGATAACGCTAATATCTACCGCATCCGGATGACCAAGGCATCAAAAGAGGATCGCAGATGGATCGTATCGAGTCGCGCGTGAACCCCAACTCCGAGGAGTTTCGGAAAAATCGCGAGATCAATGAAGGCGCCGTGACAAAGCTTCGTGCGGCTATCGAGCGCGTTCGTCAGGGCGGCCCCGAGCATATGCGCAAGCGTCACGTCGAGCGCGGTAAACTCCTCGCGCGCGATCGCGTCCGCGGGCTGCTCGATCGCGAGAGCCCGTTTTTGGAGATCGCGCCGCTCGCCGCGTGGGGGATGTACGGCGACGAAGCGCCGTCCGCCGGAATCGTCATCGGAATCGGACGCGTGCACGGTCGCGAGGTGATGGTGGTCGCCAACGACGCGACGGTGAAGGGCGGCACGTATTATCCGATGACGGTGAAGAAGCATCTGCGCGCGCAGGAGATCGCGATGGAGAATCGCCTGCCGTGCGTCTATCTCGTCGATTCGGGCGGCGCGTTCCTGCCCCTTCAGGCGGACGTGTTTCCCGATCGCGAGCACTTCGGGCGCATCTTTTACAATCAGGCGCGGATGTCGGCGATGGGGCTCGCGCAGCTTGCGGTCGTGATGGGATCGTGCACGGCGGGCGGAGCGTACGTGCCCTCGATGTGCGACGAGAACATCATCGTGCGCGAGCAGGGAACGATTTTCCTCGGCGGCCCGCCCCTGGTGCGCGCAGCGACGGGAGAGGAAGTCAGCGCAGAGGACCTCGGCGGCGGCGACGTTCACACGCGAATTTCCGGCGTGAGCGATCATCTGGCGGAGGACGACAATCACGCGCTCGAAATCGCACGCTCCGTGATCCAGAATCTCGGACCCCGCACTCTCGCGAGTCTCGATCAGGACGAGCCCGAGGAGCCCTATTACGATCCGAAGGAACTCTACGGAATCGTGCCTCCGGACACGCGCAGACCCTACGACGTTCACGAAGTGATCGCGCGGATCGTCGATGGGAGCAGGATGCACGAGTTCAAGGCGCGCTACGCCACGCACGTCGTGACAGGGTTCGCGCGCATCTGGGGCTATCCGGTCGGAATCGTCGCGAACAATGGCGTGCTGTTCAGCGAATCCGCGCTGAAGGCGACGCACTTCATCGAGCTGTGCTGCGCGCGTCGCATCCCGCTGATTTTCCTGCAGAACATAACGGGATTCATAGTAGGCAAGCGCTACGAACAGGGCGGAATCGCGAAGGATGGCTCCAAGATGGTCAACGCGGTCGCCAACGCGCAGGTGCCGAAGTTCACCGTAATCATCGGCGCATCCAACGGCGCCGGAAATTACGGGATGTGCGGGCGCGCGTATTCGCCGCGGATGCTCTTCATGTGGCCGAACTCGCGCATCTCCGTGATGGGCGGCGAGCAGGCCGCAAACACGCTGTTAACGGTGAAGCTCGACGCGATGGCGCGCGAGGGCAAGACGATGTCCAAGGAGGAGCAGGCGGAGTTCGTGCGTCCGACGCTCGAGAAATACGATCACGAATCGAGCTGCTATTTCTCGAGCGCGAGGTTGTGGGACGACGGCGTGCTCGATCCGGTCGAGACGCGCGCGCCGCTGGCGCTGGCGATCGCCGCTTCGCTCAACGCGCCCCTGGTTCCGGCGCAGGGCTTCGGAGTGTTCAGGATGTAGGCGGGCGGCGAAGCAGAAACGTGCGAACGGCAAAGGCGAGAACGAAAAATGCGGTACGGAGTATACGTACAGAATTTCGGCGAATACGGTGACCCGCACAACCTGGTCGCGCTCGCGCTCGAGGCCGAGCGAGCGGGATGGGACGGCTTTTTCGTCTGGGATCACCTTCTGCTCTATCGGCATTCCGACGTCCCATTTGTGGATGCATGGATCGCGCTCGCCGCGATAGCCGCCCGCACCGAGCGCCTACGACTCGGTCCCGTGATCACCCCTGTTGCGCGGCGCCGACCGTGGAAGCTCGCGCGCGAAATTGTGTCCCTCGACCTTCTTTCGCGCGGGAGAGCTGTTCTTGGAGTTGGGCTGGGCGCACCTGCGGATGCGGAGTTCGAATGCTTCGGGGAAGACCCGTCGGATCGAGTGCGAGCACAAAAGCTCGACGAGGGCCTGTCAGTGTTGGACGGACTGTGCCGTGGCGAGGCGTTCAGCCACCGAGGCGCCAACTTCCTTGTCGAGGACGTAAAGTTCGCCCCTCGGGCGATCCAGTCTCCCCGCGTGCCGGTTTGGGTGGCGGGATTTTGGCCGAACAAGCCGCCGATGCGCAGGGCGGCGAGGTGGGACGGGGTGTTTCCTTTGAAAAAGCCTCCGGTTCCTCTGGTAGGTTTGGCCCCCGGAGCGGCTCCTTGGTCTGTCCTCTGGCTTACGCCGCAAGAGTTGCGCGAGGCGGTAGGTTACATCAAACAACAACGCACACACACCCGCCCATTTGACGTGATCGCGACTGGCGCGACTCCGCGCGGTGAGCCCGCGAAGGCGCGTGATGTTGTCAAAGCCTTTCGCGAGGCCGGAGCGACTTGGTGGCTCGAATGGTTGGATGAACAGCGTGGGACTTTCGCTCAGATGCGCGAACGCATTCGCGAAGGACCACCGAGCATTCATTAAATGACGGCCGATTTTGGGGCCAACGTGCCCCTGGTTCCGGCGCAGGGCTTCGGAGTGTTCAGGATGTGAGTTCGGAACACAACCTGGCGCACCAGAGCTCTCACAGAATCGCGGACACGTGCGTCCCCGCGACCAGGTAGACAGGTTCTTAATCACGACGATAGGGGCAGGCCATGGGATACGAACAGGCGCTCAAGGACTACACCTCTTTCGACTTCGACGATAGCCGATGGACGCGCAAGGTCTATCGTCGCGGGCAAGGCCCCGGAGTCATCGTCATCCATGAGATGCCCGGCCTGCATCCGCTGGTGATTCGCTTTGCCGATCGCGTCGCTGCCGCGGGCATGTCGGCGTTCCTGCCTGTTCTGTTCGGCGAGCCGGGCCGTCCGGTCTCGACGTGGTACGCGATGCGCGAAATGGTCACCGGTATCTGCATCCGTCGCGAGTTCGCGGTCTGGGCGGCGGACAGCTCCAGCCCCTTCATCGATTGGCTTCGCGCACTCGCGCGCAAGGTTCACGCCGAATGCGGCGGCCGCGGTGTCGGCGCGGTTGGAATGTGCTTCACGGGCGGTTTCGCGCTGGCAATGATGACCGAGCCCGCGGTGGTCGCTCCGGTGCTGTCGCAACCGTCGCTCCCGTTGCCGATCCTGTCGAAGAAACGCGCGGCCGGTATGAATGTGTCTTCGCAAGAGGTGGCGTGCGCCAGGGAGCGCTTCGAGAAAGAGGACCTGTCGATGATCGGGTTGCGTTTCTTCGGCGACAGCTTCGTACCCGATGCGCGCTTCGACAACTACAAGAAGACCTTCGGCAACCGCTTTGAGGCAATCGAGATCGACCCCAAGGATGCGGAACCGGGGCCGATGCCGCCCCATTCGGTGCTAACAATCAATCTGCAGGACCGCCCCGGCACGCCGACCAAGCGCGCCGAGGAACGCGTGATCGAATTCTTCCGCCAGCGCACCGCCAGTCCGTAATAATTCGCGCTTAATTCTCGCCGAATTTGCCGCGTTCGTTTATTTGTCACCCCCGCGCGCGTCTTTTCATGCCCCGTCTCGAATCGCCCAAGGAACAGCACCGTCGGCAAATGCCGCGCGAGGGGTCCCGGAATTGCGACAATCGCTGTATCGGGATTCCTTCGCGCGCCGGGCAGAACAGATCAGACGCGCGGGAATGACAGCCAGAACCAGACTCAAACCAGCGCCCGTGCCGCAGCCTCCACGGCAATGCGTTGGGACGGCCGTTGCTATTCCTCGTCGGGGCCGAGCATCTTCTCCGCACGCACGAGGCCGTCGAACTCCGCGGCGCTTAGATACTGAAGTTCGAGCGCGGCCTCGCGCAGCGTCTTGTGCTCCTGATGCGCCTTCTTTGCCACCTTGGCCGCCTTGTCGTAGCCGATATGCGGGCTCAGCGCCGTCACCAGCATTAGTGAGCGACTCACGTATTCGCTGATACGGATGGTGTTGGCCTCGATACCCTCGACGCAGTACTTGCGGAACGAATCGCACGATCCCGTCAGCAGCAGGATCGAATGCAGCAGGTTGTGGATGATGACCGGCTTGAAGACGTTGAGCTCGAAATTTCCCTGGGTTCCGGCGACGCTGACAGCAGTATCGTTCCCGATCACCTGCACGCACACCATCGTCATCGCCTCGCTCTGCGTCGGATTGACCTTGCCCGGCATGATCGACGAGCCCGGCTCGTTCTCCGGTAGCGTCAACTCGCCCAGACCGCATCGCGGACCCGAGCCCATCCATCGGATGTCGTTGGCGATCTTCATTAGCGAGCACGCGAGCGTCTTGAGTGAGCCTGACGCCGCCACAAGCGCGTCATGGGCGGCGAGCGTCGCGAATTTGTTCGGCGCCGATTTGAAGGGAAGGTTGGTAAGCTGCGCGATTCTCGCTGCGGTGCGTTCGGCGAATTGGGGATGGGTATTGAGTCCGGTGCCGACGGCGGTCCCGCCGATGGCAAGATCATAGATGTCGGGCATCACAGCCTCGATGCGCCGGATGTCCTGATCGAGCTGTGCGACGTATCCGCCGAACTCCTGCCCGAGCGTCAACGGGACAGCGTCCATTAGATGGGTGCGGCCGATCTTGACGATATCCTTGTACTCGTGCGCCTTCTTCTCGAGCGCATCGCGAAGCCGCTTGAGTGCGGGAAGAAGCCCATGAACGAGTTCTTCGGCAGCGGCGATATGCATCGCAGTCGGGAACGTATCGTTGGAGGACTGCGACATGTTCACGTCGTCGTTGGGATGAATCGGCTTTTTCGATCCCATCGCACCGCCTGCCAGCTCGATCGCGCGATTCGAAATGACCTCGTTGGCGTTCATGTTGGTCTGCGTGCCCGATCCGGTCTGCCATACGCGCAGCGGAAACTCGGCGTCGAGCTTGCCCGAAATCACTTCGTCGGCGGCTTCGATAATCATCCGCGATTTTTCGTCGGGAAGCTTGCCGAGGGCGTGATTCACTCCAGCCGCCGCTTTTTTGAGGATGCCGAAGGCGCGAATCAGCGGA
>DASPQU010000179.1:0-8205 GCA_035624805.1 Binataceae bacterium (SeqCode)
GCTTACACGGCGCTGAGCGAGGCCAGCGATCATGGCTATCCCGTAATTCAGCACATCCAGCGCCTCGTCAACGAGGAAATCATCTGGGCGCCAGCGATCGACGGCGCATTCGTGCTGACCAAGCGCGGCGGCGATTTTGAATTGCATCTGGGTCAGGACGTCTCGATCGGATACCTGAGCCACACCGAGAAGACCGTGAGTCTCTATCTCCAGGAGACCATGACATTCTTGATGCTGACATCAGAGGCGGCGGTCGCCATCGCGCCAGCATCGCAGAAAGGTCGCAAACAGTCGGCATGAAAGTCTTAAAGTTCACTGGTTGCAACCAAACGCCGTACCACAGCGAAGATCCTCCAGTTGAGACGCTGGCTGCTTAGAGCGCTCCAATCGAACGCACGGGGACGACATCGCTGACGGCGACTATTAGATGGTAATTTTGCCTGGCATTCTTGTGTTCCTACGATCTCCGGTCGCGTCTGTTGGAGTTCCTTCGTTTCGCGGGCTCTGCTCGCCAAAGTAATCGTTTCACGGTCCCGGTAACGAGCGCGCGGTAGCGCGATCGACGGCCGCTTTTGCGACTGAATATCCGTAGAGAGCATTGGCGTACGCGGCATCGTCGTAGGTGTAATGGCGCTGTGCGTCCTCCAATTCGACGATATTCGCGAGGCCGCTCTCGTATCGCTTGTCCGCCAGTTCCAACTCCGCGCGCGACGCAACCATCGCCTTCTCGGCGCGCTCGATTCGTTGCAGCGACGCCTGCCAGTTCAGAAACGCAGTGTGGACTTCGAATATAATCCGCTGGCGCAGATCCTCGATTCCATGGCGGATCGCATCCTGGCGATACTGCGCTTCCGCGATCTGATCGCGCGTCAGAAAGCTGTTGAAGATGGGCCATGTAATCACGACACCCACGTTGAAATTGTTCGCCATCGGAAGCCCCGTCCCCAGCGCGGCGTACCCACCGACCGCGCTCACAGTGGGATAGTAGTCACTGTTGTATTCGACGATTTGAGCGCCCATCGCCTTCGCCTGATCGTCGAGCGCGCGCAGGTCCGGCCTGAGAGCGAAAGCGGTGCGCAGCAAGTCGCGATATTTCTCGGTAACAGGAGAATAGGTCAGGACCTCGGCAAGTTCGAACGAGGGCGCGTTATCGCTGAGTCCGAGCGCATTATCCAGCGCGACTTTTGCATCCGCCAGATTGATGCGTGCGTCGAGGAGATTTAACTGGGCGCGCTGAACCTCGGCTTGCGTAACGTACGTGTCGAGTTGCGGGCGCAACCCTGCCTGCGCCTTCACGCGCGCCTCATGGAGATGATACTGGCGCTGCTCAACCGCCTTCTCATAGACGCGAATCAATTGCTTCGCTTCGAGAAGGCCGAAGTATCTCTGGGTGACTTCGTAAATAATGTCGAGTTGCGTCAGCCGTTCCTGGGCTGCGGCGGCGCGATGCTCATACTGGCGCTCGGAGACGAAGCCGTGCCGTCGACCGAAATCGAACAAAAATTGCGAAACTCCGATGCCGCCGCCGAAGTTGTCGGACGTATCGGAACTCTGCGAAAAGTCATTCGACGGAAGATCGTGATTGCGGCCCGTCATCCGCGGGAAAATCCCGTTGGGGCTGTAATAGCTCGTGTTCCCTATACCATTTTCGGTCGAACGCAGGTACTCGGTGGCGCCGTACACCTGCGGGCCCAAGTACGATCGCGCCTGACCAACCTGTTGTTCGGCTGCGTTGGTCTCCGAGTGGGATTGCTGAATCCTGGGATGGAACTTCAGCGCGATGTCGATCGCCTGCTTCAGCGTGAGCTCGGCTCCAGGCGCGATGGGTGCATCAGGTGAGGATGAGGATTTGGAAGCAGGCGGATCGCCGATCAGATCGGACGGATTCATCACTGACGAGGCGCCGCCAACCGGGGAGGGCTGGAAATTTTTGGCGCGTGTGGTCGGCGCTGTCGAACCCTGCTGAGCGCTCGAAAAGCCCGGAATCAAGATCGCGGCAAGAGCAAACGCGGTCGAAGCGCGTGCGATTGTTCTCATTGGTGTTGCTCCTTGAGGTCGCGGGAAATCAGACGTCAACCTGCGAAGCTCAATCGGGACCCTTGGAGAGCGCGGTGTCCAAGTCCGGCTTGGTTTCCGGAACTCGGTAACGCACCGGCTGTCCCGCGCTCAGCGCAGTGTTGAACGTATCGAGCACCATCGAATCGCTGCTCAGCCCGGAGGTTATCTCGACGTATTTTCCGTCGTTGAGCCCGGTTGAGACGGGCCGCTCGGCGATGCGGCCGTTCTCGACGACCATCACCGTCGCGGATTTGCCGTTCTGCTCGATCGAGGATGTCGGCAGTTCCAGAACTCCCGCATGACGCACCAAATCCAGCGTCACGTGCGCGTAGCTGCGCGGGTAGACGGCTCGGTCAGGATTGTCGATATCGACCTCGGTCAGCATCGTGCGCGTGGCAAGGTCGAGCGAGGACGCGAATCTCGCGACCTTTCCATTGAAGACGCGATTGGGAAACTCGTCAAATCGCAACACCGCCGGAGTGCCGACGCGTATGAACGGATACGAGGCTTCAGGCACGTAGATGTAAACGCGAAGCTTGTCGATATTGGCGATCGTCAGGATCGGTCCGCCGCCGCTGCGATGGCCGCCGGCGCCTTCGGTAGCTCCCGGAGAAATCAGCCCTGAGGTTTCGTCAATTCCGATATCACCGCCTCCAGCGCGAATCAGCGCTCCGGGATCAGCGAATCGTCCGGTCACGACACTGTCGAACGGCGCAACGATTTTCGTGTACGCAACCATCGATTGCAGCGCGCTCTCGGCTGCCTCGGCTTCCTGATACTTCGCGAAGGCCATGTCGACGTCTTCCTGTGAAACGAGACGCGAGTCCTGCTGCTGAACGTGCTTCAGGCGATCGTAGGTGATTCGCGCAATTTGCAGGTTCGCTTGAGCACGAAGCAGATTCGAATGCAGCTCGGGCACTTCAATTTCTGCAAGCACCTGCCCGGCCTTTATCCTGTCGCCCTTATCGACGTTGATCGTCTTCAGATAGCCGGTGACCTTCGCGTGCAAAGCCGCTTCGTAAAAGCCGACGGCATCGCCGGGCAGCTCGATGCTTCGCACCATGTCACCGCGCTGAGGATGGATGACGGTTACTGTGGGTTGCGCAAGAGTAGTGGCAGTATGCGCATTTCGATCGCATCCGTACGCGACCGGTATAAACATGACGAAGAGCGCCAAAGTATATGGATTTCCGATTCTCACAGTTCGCCCCGTTTGGCTGCGCGCCACTGCGCAACGGTTGTCTCTTTTGAGCGTCATCAGTTCTTCGTGGACGTGCCGGAAGCCTCCGCCCCACCCTCCAATCGTCGATAGAACAGTTCGTAAACGCACGGCACCAGGATCAAGGTCAAGATCGTGGAAACCGTAAGGCCGCCGACTGCCGCGCGCGCCAGCGGCGCTGATGCCTCGGAACCCTCTCCGATCTTGAGCGCAATCGGCATCAGACCGGCGACGGTCGCCAGCGCAGTCATCAGGATCGGCCTCATCCGGATTCGCGCGGACTCGATCGCGGCGCGCCTAAGCTCCTGACCGCTGCGACGGCGTTCGTTGGCGAAGTCGACAAGCAGGATGGAATTGGACACTACGATGCCGACCATCACGATGATTCCCATGAAGGATTCGATGTTGAGCGTGGTCCCGGTCATCCACAGCGTCCAGACCACGCCGATGAGGCCCATCGGCACAGCAAACATGATAATCAGCGGGTCGAGGAAAGACTTAAACTGGGCGACCATCACGAGGTAGAGAAGAACGACCGCGAGCGAAAGGCCGAATCCGAAACTCGAAAACGATTTGTGCATCGTCGCAATCGCGCCGCGATAGTTGATCGATACTCCGGGCGGCAGCGTCAGATGCTCCGCTTCATGCTGAATACTGGTTTGCGTCCCGCCGAGATCCTCGGTGCTCGGCGCCACCATGAGATCCACGACGCGCTGGATGCTGTAGTGATCCGCCTCGGACGGATGATGTTCGGGAACGATCGTGGCCACGTCGCGCAGTAACAGACTCTGCGCATGTCCGGTTTCGCGATTCACACTTTCGATCGGAATGTTCTGCAGCACCTGGCTGGAATCGAATCCTTTCGGCGATCCCGGATACTGAACCGTCAGGAAGTAGTCATTGCTGTTCTCACGATCGATCCAAATCGACGGCTTCAGATACAGGTTCGAGTCAAGCGCAGTAATGACGTTCGAGATGACCTCCTGCTGGGTGACTCCCAGGCGCGAGGCGCGAACTCTGTCCACCTCGATGTTGAGCGTGGGATACTTCGATTCCTGCAGGATGAAGGTCTGCGAAATGCTCGGAAGTTTATCGAGTCTCTGCTTCAGCTGCCGGGCGGCGTCATTCAGCGCACCGAACCGGGTTCCGGTGAATTGAACGTCGATCGGAGCGACGCGTCCGAGGTTTAACACTGCGTCAATGATGCTGCCGGACGAGAACAGCGTGCGCGCCTCGGGGAGCTGCTCGCGGACAAGGTTCTTCAGCTTTCGGACGTAGAATGCGGTCGCCTTCTTATGGCCTCGCTTAAGCTCTACCTGCATGAAGCCGGAATCTTGCGCGGCATTCGGGGAGTAAATTGCCGAAATGCTTGGCGCGATTCCGATGTTGGTCACGACCATGTCCAACTCATTCGGCGGGATGACTTTTCTGACGAGCGCCTCGATCTGCTTTGCCAAATCCGTGGTGAGTTCGATTCGCGTGCCCGACGGAGCGCGGAAGTTTATCGTAAAGGTTCCCGCGTCGGTTTGCGGGAACAGTTCGGTTCCGAGCAGCGGGTAGATCGCGATACTCACGACGAACAGCGCGGCAACCGCGGCGATCACGATGAACTTGCGATCGAGCGCCCGCTCGAGGAGCTTTTCGTATCGGTCCGCGAAGCGTTCGTACATGCGGTTGAACCGCGCCAACGGTCCGTTTCCCTGGGGATGCTCCTCCTCAACCGCCGCTTCCTTCGTAAGAAATCTCGCGCAGTAAAGCGGGATGATGCTCATCGCCACCAGATACGACGCCGCCATCGACAGGACGACCGCCAGCGCCAGCGCGCTGAAAAGATATTTCGCGACGCCGAACAGGAACATGACGGGGAAAAATACGATGCAGGTCGTGACGGTGGACGCGAGCACCGGGAGCGCAACCTCTTCCGCACCCTCGCGCGCAGCGACGCGAGGCTCCTTGCCCTGTGCAAGATGCCGGCTGATATTTTCCAGTACCACGACCGAATCATCGACGAGTCGCCCGATGGCCAGCGCGAAGCCGCCCAGCGTCATGATGTTGATCGTGGAACCGTTCATGAACAGACCGAACGCACCGGCGAGAATCGAGAGAGGTATCGAAAGGAAGATCGCCAGCGTCGAGCGGAAGCTGCCCAGAAAAATCAGGATCATCAGCGAGGCAAGGACCGCGCCCGAAACGGCTTCGTGTTCAAGGCTCTCGACCGCGCTTCGGACAAACGCCGACTGGTCAAGGATTGTCTTGACCTTCATCCCGGGCGGGACGTTCAACAGCTTGGGCAGGAGCTTGTTGACGCCGTCGACGACGGAAATCGTGTTGGCGCCGACCTGCCGTAGCACCGGTATGTATACCGACGGTTGTCCATTGATCAGCACTTTGTTGTATTGAATCTGTGAGGAATCGTCGACGTGCGCGACGTCGTCGATGAGCACGGGAGCCTGTCCGCGCCCGACTTTCACCGGAACCTGACCGATGTCCGGGACCTTCTCGATCATGCTGTTGGAATAAATGTAGTAGTCCTTGGATCCGATTTTTACGTCGCCTGCCGGCAGAATCAGATTGGATTTGTCGAGCGCGTGAACCACGTCCATCAGCGAGAGCCCGCGTGCCTGCAACGCCTGGGCGTTCGCATACGCCATCACCTGCCGGAATTTTCCACCGAACGGAATTGGAATGGAGGCGCCCGGCACCGTCGCGATCTGATTGCGGATGTTGTATCGCGCCTCGTCTTCCAGACTGGTCTCGTCATAGCCCTTGCCTTCGAGAGTCACCAGAACTACCGGCAACGACGAGGCATCGTACTGAAGAACTAATGGCGGCAATGTTCCGGGGGGCATAATTCCCAGGTCGGCCATCGCCAGCGTTCCCATTTGCGCCGCAGCCGATTCGATGTTCGTCCCCGGCTGAAAGAACACCTTGATGATGCTCACTCCCGACAGTGAGCGGGATTCCACGTGTTCGATATTGCTGCCGAGCGTAAAGAACCGCTCGTAACGAAACGTGATGTTGTCCTCCATATCAAGGGGCGGCATGCCCTGATAGAAGGTTGCGACCACGACCGCGGGAATCTTGATGTCCGGAAAAACGTCGACCGGCATGCGAGCGAACGCGGTTATTCCCAGGATCGTCACGATCAGTGCGGCTACGATGATCGTGTATGGATTACGCAGAGAGAAACTAGGCACTGGACAAACTCCAAGTTGCCGGAAGTAACGAATCCGGCGGTCCGCAGTAGTTGCGCGGCGTTGAAGCCGCACACTGCGAATTACTTTTGGATGGTTTGTCTAGACGAGCGGGTCTTGTTTGTCCGCGCGAGAAAAAAAGACCTTGATTCTGCGTATCGGTCTTGGCTCTGCCATCGCGTTAAGCGAGAAGATATCGAGCAAGTGCAGCCGCGGTCGATTGGGAATCTCGATCTCAAGAATGGGACCGAACGCTTCTGGCTTTCGATTGACGCTTGCGTCCGTCGTCAACAACGAATTCAACGTAAACCGGCGCGGACCGTCGACGGTGGTCGCGTTAACCGGGCTGCAGGAGGTGCTCCAGTGAGGACCTCTCAGGCTTGGAGCAAAGCCGACGATGCTCGCAACGACAAAAATAGCGGCGATGATTGCGTGGTATCTTTTGCGCGCGCACATATCAGGCTCTGCTCACTACCATGACTGTCGAGCGATCGGAATGCAAGACGAATTGCTTTAAGGGCACGTCGCGCTTGCAAAAGGTCTCCGCGCTCAGCACGTTTGGGTGATCGGAAATTCGATAGCAGGCGCTGCAGCGATCTGGGCAGCGGCTGCGGCACCTCAGCAGATCGCCGGAGTCGTGCTGATCGATCCGTTCGTTCGCGACGTGCCCGTCGGGTTGGGCTCGCGTATGTTGCTCGCTCTCGCGATGCATCGCCCTGGGGACCGCAACTCTGGACTATGTATTACCGGTCGCTCTACAAGCAGGCGCCTCCCGTCGATTTCGACGCTTATACTGCGGCGCTGAAGGCGAATTTGGCTGAAGTCGGCAGGTTCGAGGCTCTCGAGGCGATGATCGACGCGCCCAAGGCGCCATGCGAGGCCCGTATTGGCGAAGTTCACGTGCCGTGCTTGTTATCATGGGCTCTGCAGATCCGGATTTCTCCGATCCCAAGGCGGAAGCCGATCTTGTAACTGAACGCCTCCACGGCAGGCAATTCATGGTGGCCGGTGCCGGGCACTATCCACATGTCGAGATGTTCGAACCCGTCGCCGCCGAAATCGTAGGTTTTATCTCCCGAAATGGGAATTAGAGCAGGACTAACGCGCGAATCGGTGGTAGCTGCTGCCGCTGCGATTGCCGATCGCGAGGGCATCGAAGCTCTGACTCTCGCGAGGCTCGCGTGCGACTTGCATGTTAAACCGCCATCGCTATTCAACCATGTCCGAGGAATGCCCGCGCTAAGACGTGAACTCAAACTGTTGGCGCTGTGCGAGTTGTCCGAGGCCCTAGCGGTGGCAGCGATCGGAAAATCGCGCGCTGATGGTATTCGCGCGCTGGCTGAAGCTTATCGAGACTTCGTCAGAAAGCATCCGGTGATTTACTTGGAGACGCTCAGCGTATCAGTTGACGATAAGGAAATTGCCGCGGCGTCTAATCGAATTATTGAGATTTGCGCCGCGGTTCTGAGCGGCTACGAACTTGGGCGAAGCGAGGCGATTCACGCGCTGCGTGCGCTGCGCAGTATTGGGCATGGTTTTGCGAGCCTCCAAGTCGCGCATGGCTTCGGTATTCCGGTGAATACCGACGAGAGCTATGCATGGCTGGTAAATAACTTCATCGCCGGGCTCGAAGCTGCGCCGCAGGTGAGCGGCTTTTCTGACAGCAACTCGAACAGTTTTAGCTCGTGGGCAACAAAGACCGCTGGGTAGCCCCAGATCCCGAAGAACACGTCC
>DASPQU010000180.1:0-2248 GCA_035624805.1 Binataceae bacterium (SeqCode)
TGAGAAGCGAGATGGCGCTGGTGACCAATCAGGTGCTGGTCGCGCGTCAGATCGATTTCGGTGATCCCGACGCGGTCCGTGTTGCAGTCGAGATGACCCACAACTACCTCAACCTCAGTCTTGAGCATCTCGCGGGCGGCGATTTGAAGCGCGCGGTCGAGGTTATCCGCGACACATATCTGAAGCTGCTGTTTCGTCTCGGGGTAAGCCTCACGATCGATCTGCGCAAGCGGGCGCAGGCTGTGTTGGGCGTGCTCGGTTTCGATTCCCGGCGCACGCGCGAGATTCCGTACCTCGACTCCCCGTTTCGCGAAGCGATCGAGGGTTTCCTGATGACGCAGCCGCGATTCTTTGCCGGACTCGATCGAACCGGCGCCGTGACGATGCGCGACTTCCGGGCAATGCGCGACATCCGCCTCGGTTACGCGCTGCTCGACGAAATCGAATCGGTTGTCGCGCTGATGCGGGGACTGCTGGGAATCGATATCGCGTCCGCCTCCTTCCGCGCGGCGGTCGCCGCGCGCGATCTGAGGCTGAGCCAGATACTGCTGACGGCGTTCGCGCGCGAAGCCCTCGAAGGGCGATTCGCGGTCGAACCGATCGAGGCGAGTCGCCTGAACGATCTCCATCGGGCGATCATGAACAAGGGGCATCGGCCGTATCATCTGAGCGACGGCTTTCGCACCGTCGTCGACGCAGTGATGGAAGAACGGCTCGACGACGACATCCACAAACGCGGCGCGCGCTACGTCAATTCGTGCCTGAATATTCTTGAAGATGAATTCTCCGAACTGGAGCCGGCGAAGGAGCGGATCGATCCCCGTTTTATTCGCAGCGTCCTGATCGCCCGCTAATTGTGCGAGCCAGCCTGGCTGGGAAGCGCGATTTCCTGCTCGTGACCGGAACGTTCGATCGTAATCGAAATCGATTTTTCGCCCTGCGCCTTTGAAACCGCGCCGACGAAATCAGATACCCGCTTCACCTGCACAATGCCGACCCTGGTCACCACATCGCCTCGCGCAATTCCAGCCTTTTGCGCCGAGTTGTCCGCGTCGGCAACCAGAACTCCGATTCCCGCCGGCACCTTGAAGTAGTCGCTGAGCGCGGGGGTGAGATCCTGCACCGTGATTCCCAAAGCGCGCGTCCCTGTTGGAAGACTGATCGGGCCGGTTCCGCCGCCGCTTTCGAGCAGCAATTTCGGATTGGCGTAAATGGGGGCGTTGGTCTTGAGCGCCAACGCCAGCGCGTCGCTGGGACGGCTGTCGATCGAGTAGCGACCCGAATCGAGCACGATACGCGCGTAGTAGACTTCTTCTTTCAATTCCGAAATCTCGATTCGATCGACGTGATTGCCGGTCTTCTCGATAATGGTGCTCATGAGATCGTGCGTCAGGGGGCGCGGCGCTTCCAGGCCGTGCATCTCCAGCATGATTGCTTCGGCTTCGTTATCGCCGATCATGATCGGCAGTTGGCGCGTCTGCCCCGAATCGGTAAGCAACACGAAGTGAGAACGTGAACCTCGATCGTATCCGATCCCTCCGATCTGCATCCGCACCGAATCGGCGGTCGGCTCGGGAGAGGAGATAACAGGCGGCGAGTTGCGGGTGCATGAGCAAGCCGCAGCTGCGACCACAAGGACGAGCATGAAAAGTCGCCGCACGCCTTTGGCCTTCATCAATTAAAGTGTCTCGCCACGGCAGGACTGTGACAAGGGGTCAGTCTGAAAGTATTTTTGTGATCGGCTCAGCGCCCTCGATATCCGCGCGCCACTACGTACAGCTCTGAAGATCCCGGCCGCGTCGCTTTCACCCTTGTCACTTCGACTTCGCGAAAAGCGGCCTTAAAGCGTTCGATCGCGCCGCCAAAAGCCTCGCCCATGAACAGTTTCGCGATCATCGCAGCGCCCGGCTTAAGCGCCTGGTGCGCGATCGCAAGAGCGGCGTTGAGAAGCTCTTCGAGCTGCGCGGTATCGCGATCCTTGATTCCGGTCAGATGCGGCGCGAGATCGCTGGTGACGAGATCGGCGCGACCGCCAAGCTTTTCGAGCACAGCCGCGGCGACTGCCGGATCACAGATATCGCCCACGATCGTAGTCACCGTCGGACCGAAATCGCGGCACGCAGAGAGATCGATTCCGACCGTAAGCCCGGATGGTCCAAGCGCCCGCGCAAGCACTGCGAGCCATCCGCCCGGCGCGCATCCGAGATCGACCGCACGCGCGTTATGGCGCGGCAGTCTGACTTTCGCA
>DASPQU010000181.1:0-5593 GCA_035624805.1 Binataceae bacterium (SeqCode)
ATTCCGCCTTGATAGGTGTTGTTCTGGCAGCCGCGGTGGTTACCGTTGGGGCGAGCGTGGCGCGTGCGGACCAGGATCCGATGGGCGTGGTCAAAGGCCTGGTAGATCCGGCTTTGCAGATCCTGCGCGACAATCAATCTCCCCTGAAAGACAGGCAGGAAAAGCTGCGCCAGCTCGTTAGAGGCGCGGTGGATTTCGCGGCGGTATCGCGCTCGGCCCTGGGACCTCACTGGCGCGATCTCTCCGATCAGCAGCGTCAGGATTTTATCCAGGTCTTTTCGGACTTCATCGAAGACTCCTACCTGAGCAGGATACAGGACTACTCCGGGCAGCAAGTCGAGTACGTTAAGGCCTCGACACCCGATCCGGGGTATGCGCAGGTGTTCACCAATATCGTTCAGGAAGGCAAGCAGCCGATTCAGATAAACTACCAACTCAAGCAGAACAGCCCGAGCTGGAAAATCTACGACATCACGGTTGACAACATCAGTATCATCGCGAACTATCGCAACCAGTTTAACCGGGTAATCAACAACAAGGGCTTCGATACTCTGATGACGGACCTGCGCAACAAACAACAGGCGCTCGCTGCGCAGCTTGGAACCCCCCATCCTCACGACTGAAGGATTTGCAGGCCCGAAAGAAGGAAATCCCGCACGATGTTGAAATCAATCTACTTCCGAATCGCAAATGCCGGTGCGACGGCGGCTGGCGTTATCGCCGCGCTGGCTTTGATTGGATTCGTCTCGACCAACTCGTACGGCGCCGACGCCGCGCCGCTGGGGAGTAGTTCGCAAAATGCTGCTGCATTGGCCGGCGCTCAGGGGGGAGACGCCGCGCTCCAGGGTGGCGTCGTGCCAGATCCGTTGGCGCCGTTTAACGAGGCGATGTTCACCTTCAACCTCAAATTGGACGACTACGTTCTGCATCCTGCCGCGAGCGGCTATGCGAAGATCGCGCCGGTACCTGTGCGCGAGGCGGTCGGACGCTTCTTCGACAACGTCCTGGTAATCCCGCGCTTCGCGAACAACCTGCTTCAGTTGCGAGTGCCCGAGGCCGGCGGCGAAGTCGCGCGCTTCGGCATCAACACGACGGTCGGCGTGCTCGGCTTCTTCGATCCCGCCGAGAAATGGTTCGGACTTCACGAGCACGACGACGACTTCGGCCTGACGATTCGCTACTACAATATTCCGACGGGGCCGTATCTTGTGCTGCCGTTCTTCGGTCCGTCGACGATCGGAGACACGGTCGGATTGATCACGGACGGCGCGATGGATCCGCTGGCGTACTTCGTCCCATGGTGGATTTCGCTCTCGCGCGGCGCGGGTCAGCGGATAGCGCAGGCGATCAACTATCGATCGTTGCATCTGAACATGTTCGAGGAAGCCGACCGCTACGCCGTTGATCTCTACGGCGCAGTTCAAGACGCCTATACCCAGACGCGCGCGAATCGCGTGAAGGCGCTGAAGACGAGCGAATAGATTCCTTAAAAGGTCCTCGCTCCATCGGGACAGCCGCCGTCAAGGATTTCGCGCGGCCCACTTCAGTGGGACAGGCGTCCCTGCCTGTCCGTTGCGTCGCGCTCGCAAGACGCGCGATTCAAGTAATCGGGCGCGACTGATGCGCTCCGGATGAGGACCCTCACCCGGAGCGAAAGATGCTCCGCCCTCTCCCTGATCCGGGAGAGGGGTTTGTAAGGATGTCGCGCGATTGCGCCGGCGCCAAATTTTCTGCTCCTCTCCACGAAGGTGTCGCGCGGCTTCTTTCAGTGGGACAGGCGTCCCTGCCTGTCCGTTGCCGCGGGTTGCGATGTAAGGGGGGCGCGATTGTTTGCGCGCATCGCGAAAGGCGCTCGCCAGGCGAAAGCGGAGGTCGAGCCGAGGGTAAACAATTGGTTAATCGCGCTCTCTTAATCCTGAACCTGGTTGGCAAATTCGAACTGGACAGCTCTCATTCTGTCGTGATAGTCAAACAAGCAGGTTGGGCCTGAAAACAGGCGGGGAAAACACAGCGAGGCAGCCCCCGGGGAGGAGCATATGAAGCCAAACCATTGGACGATTGGAATTGGCGCAAGCGTCATTTTGTGCGCCGCGCTGGCGGCGCCTTTTCAGGCTTGGGCGCAGATTGAAGGCAACCCCAACGCCATCCCGTCTCCGTATCAGAGCCACTATTTTGATGTCGCGACCTCAACGCTTGCTTCGGCGTCGGGGTACGGAGGCGGCGGATCGTCGGGCGGAGTAGGAGATTCGCTGTTGCGCATCGCCAACCCCGGCCACATAGATACGGAACAAAACGGTACGATCTGCGCAATGATCTACGTCTTCGACGACATTGAAGAAATGCAGGCCTGCTGCGGGTGTCCGGTAACGCCGGACGGCCTGCGCACCATGTCGGTGATCAACAACGTGACCAAGAATTTCGGCGTAAATCGCGGCAATCTCAACGCCGGTGTAATCGAAATTTTCTATACGCAGCCGAATCTTTTTGTGTCAGGGCCGGCAGCGATTCCGCCTCAGATCACGGCGGTCGGCAAATCGGGATGGTTTTGCGATCCGACCTCGCAATTTGGCCCTGCGATCGGTGGCAGCGAGGCGCCCTTTGGCGGACTGTTTGTATCCGGCCCGCGGGCCTGGCTTACGACGACCGAAGGCAACGCGCCCGTCCCTGCGGCACGCGGCCTGGTAAAGGGGACTTCGGTTAGTGAGTTTCAGGACGCCGTCTATGGCGATCAAGGGTCCGTTCATTTGGATGACGTCTGTTTTTTCGTGGTCGAAAACGGATCCGGCACGGGTGCCTGTAGTTGCGGCAGTGGCGACAGCTTTTCCAGCGCGGCGCTAACGTCTCGCGCCGCCGCACAAACGGCGACGCCCCGTCGCATGGCCGGCGTGGGCGATTCCATTATCACTCACAGCCTTGGCGCACCTGCCCCCGCTGCGAAATAGAAGTTCCCAGGAAACTGACTCAGGCGCGCAGCACGTTCGTCCTGCGCGCCTTTTACTTGTCCGCCTCCGGACAATCCGCAAATCTTCGTTAATTTACGTGCGACCAGGCGTGATATGAGCTGCGCACGAGCGGTGCGGATTCGACGTGATGAAATCCCATCGCGCGCGCCGCGTCGCCTAACTCGGCAAATTCGGCAGGTTGGAGATACCTGATTACCGGCAAATGATCCGCTGAAGGTCGCAAGTACTGCCCCAGCGTCAGAATGTCGCAATCCACGCCGCGCAAGTCCTCGAACACTCGGATCAACTCGTCGCGCTCCTCGCCAAGCCCAAGCATCAGCCCCGCCTTCGAGAGCATCCCACGCGAGCGCCCGCGCTCTTTCGCATACGAGAGGACATCGAGCGAGCGCTCATAGTGCCCGCCCGGGCGGACCGTGCGATAGAGACTCGGAACGGTTTCAATATTGTGATTGAAGATATCGATCGACGAGTCCACGACGGTATCGACGCTCGGATGCGATCCCTGGAAGTCGGGTACCAGCACCTCGACGCGCGCCTCGGGTGAGATCGCCTTGATCGCGTCGGCTGTAGCTGCGAAATGCGCCGCACCGCCGTCGGGAAGATCATCGCGATTCACCGACGTGACTACAACGTGCTTCAGTCCGAGCTTCGCGACCGCCTCCGCGATTCGCCGCGGCTCATCCGCATCGAGCGGGCGCACTCGCCCATGCGCGACCGCGCAGTACGGGCAATTGCGCGTACATACGTCGCCCATCAGCATGAACGTCGCGGTGCGATGGGAAAAACATTCGCCGATATTCGGGCACGATGCTTCCTGGCATACGGTATGGAGCTTGAGGCCAGCGAGCGTCGCGCGCGTGCCGAAATATTCCGGCGACACAGGGGCGCGGACTTTGATCCAGTCGGGATGTTTTCGTTCGGGCTTCATTGCGTTGGCGGCTCGATTACGGGAGCGGCGCCGTCGAGCAGATGCCAGAGCTCGGCACTATCGAGCGTTGTCAATTCATTATAACCGAACACGCTGCGCGATGGTTGTTCGAGCGCCGCACATACTTCACTGATTTTCGCTTTTGCCCCGGTCAGCGCCTCGATCGACGTCATCTCACATCCGTCGATGCCGCACGGCACGATCGCGCGAAAATAATCCAGATCGCAATTCACGTTGAGCGCGAAGCCGTGATACGTCACCCATCGTCGAATTCCGATCCCGATCGAGGCAATCTTGCGCGGGCCGACCCATACGCCCGTCAGCTTCTCGCGGCGACCAGCGGCGATATCGAACTTGTCGAGCTCGCGGATGATCACCTCCTCCAAGCGTCGCAGATATAGTCCGACATCGCGATCGCGGCCCGTGAGCTTGAGGATCGGATAGCCGACGATCTGGCCGGGGCCATGATAAGTGACCTCGCCGCCGCGTGATACACGATGTATCGGAACGTCGGAGGGTCGCTGCGGCAGGATGAAACTTTCGTCCGCGCCGCGTCCGAGCGTGAACGTATGCGGATGCTCAAGCAGAAGCATCGTATCGCCGATCCTGTCGGCGATACGCGCGTTCACGAGTGCATTCTGAAGCGCAAGCGCCGCCTCGTATTCGACAATGCCAAGCCGCGCAATTCCTAATGTTCGCTGTGAGAGCACCCTAAATATGAATCGCTTCGCCCTCTGCGGCTAGTGCGGCCTCCATGATCGCTTCCGACATCGTGGGATGCGGATGAATCGTCCGGCCGAATTCGGCGGTCGTCGCTTCCAGCGTCCTGCCGAGCACGACTTCCGAAATCAGGTCGGTCGCGTTGTGGCCGATAATCTGGCATCCGAGCACTTCGCCGTATTGTTTGCCCACGACGAGCTTGACGAAACCTTCCGCCTCGTTGATCGCGACCGCCTTACCGTTTCCGCGAAATGGGAATTTGCCGATTTTGACGTCGAGGCCTCGCGCCTTTGCCTCTGCCTCGCCGAGGCCGACGGTTGCGACTTCGGGCTCGCAGTAGATGCATCCCGCGATCGCGAGTAGGTCGAATCCCGGTTCGCGAACACCTGCCATGATCTCGACTGCGGCTACTCCTTCCGCCGACGCCTTGTGGGCGAGCAGGGGAGGGCGAATTACGTCGCCTATCGCGTAGATACTTTCGCAGGTCGTGCGGAACGAATCGTCGACTTTGATGAATCCGCGGTCCGTTTCGATGCCGACTTTTTCCGGGCCGATATTCGGGCTGAGCGGAACGCGCCCGACAGCGATTAACACGTTCTCGGCGTCGATCTCTTTTGTCGCTCCCGCCGCCTCGACAGTGACGTTCCACTTATCGCCCTTGCGCGCCATCGATTTGTATCCGTGGCCGAGCAGCACCTGGACCTTGCGCTTTACGAAACTGCGGCGAAGCTCTTCGGCGATTTCCGCATCGAAGCCCGGAAGCATCTGCTTTTCCAGTTCGACGATCGTCACTTTGGTTCCGAACGCTTGATAGAAATATCCGAACTCAAGTCCGATCGCGCCCGCGCCGATAATCACGATGCTCTCGGGCAGATGGTCGTGGACGAGCGCCTCGCGACTCGTCATCACGCCGTCGCCGACCTTCATTCCCGGGAAGAGCCGTTCGCCCGAACCGGCTGCGATCATTATGCGCTCAGCGTCG